>JAGQSE010000775.1 GCA_020439725.1 Acidobacteriota bacterium | reverse complement strand
CACACCTCCCACGCCTTCCACTCGCGGATGATGGAGCCGATCTTGGACGCCTTCCGCGGCGAGGTCGAGCGGTGCACGCTGTCGGCGCCGGCGATCCCGGTGGTCTCGAACCTCACCGGCACCTGGCTCACCGCCGACCAGGCGACGGATCCGGGCTACTGGGCGTCTCACCTGCGCGCTGCCGTCCGCTTCGCCGACGGCGTCACCACGCTGGCGGGCCAGACGCCGAGCGGCGGGGCGGAGGCTGAGAGGGCTCCCTCGTGGCTCCTCGAGGTCGGTCCCGGGCAGACCCTGGCGACGCTGGCGCGGCACGGCTTCGAGCCCTCGCGGGTGGTCGCCAGCTCGCCCCATCCGCGGGACCCCAAGCCGTCGCCGGCGGTGCTCCTCGAGGCCCTCGGCCGGTTGTGGCTGGCGGGGGTCGAGGTCGACTGGCAGGGTTTCTGGCACGGCCAGCGCCGCCGCCGGGTGCCGCTGCCCGCCTACCCCTTCCAGCGCAAGCGCTACTGGCTCGAGGCGCGGAAGAGCTCGGCCCGCGCCGAGGACGGTTTCGAGGCAGGGCTCGAGCGCCGCGACGACCTTCGCCGCTGGTCGTCGGTGCCGGTGTGGCGCCAGGAGCCACCGCTCCCCGCCACCGCCGCGGCGCGCGGCCGCTGGCTGGTCTTCGCGCCCGCCACCGAAGCCGGCATCACCGTCGGCGAGGCGCTGGCACGGGAGCTCGAACGAGGGCTCGAGGCGGGGGGGCTGATCCGGGTCGTCCCCGGGGAGAGCTACGAACGCCGAGGCGAGGTCTTCACCCTCGGCCCCGAGGTTTCCGAGCACTTCGAGCGCCTCTTCAGCGACCTCGCCGCCGCGGACGAGGTGCCCGAGCGCATCGTCTACGCCTGGACCGCCGGCGCGGCCGCCGCCGATGCCGGGCAGCGGCTCGACGACGCCGAGCTCGAGGCCTTCTCGGTGCCGTTGTGGATCGCCCGCGGGCTCGAGATCGCGGGTCGTGCCCGGGGCACGCGGCTGACGCTGCTGTCGGCGGGTGTGCAGCGGGTCACGGGCAGCGAAACCCTGGTGCCGGAACGCGCCTTGCTGCTGGGCCCCCTCGAGGTCCTGCCCCAGGAGTACCCGGGACTCGAGGTCGACGCCCTCGATCTCGACGCCGCCGAGGTGAGCGCGATGACGGCCGGCGACCGCGGCCTCGTCCTCGACCTCGTGGCGGCCCTCGTCCCGCCGCGACCGCGGCCGGTGCGTGCGCTTCGCGGCGGCGACACCTGGGAGCGGAGCTTCCGCGAGCTGCCCTTAGAAGCGCTGCCCGGCGCCGATCTCCCCGCGCGGCTGCGCGAGGGCGGCGTCTACCTGATCACCGGCGGTCTCGGCGGCTTGGGTCTCGAGATCGCCCGCGAGCTGGCGCGTCGCGGTCGCATGCGCCTGGTGCTCCTGGGACGCCACGCGCCGCCGCCGGCGGCGGAGTGGCGCGAGCGGTTGGCGGCGGGGGATGCCCTGGCGCCGGTCCTCGCCCGTCTGGTCGAGCTCGAGGAGGCGGGGGCCGAGGTCCTGGCGGTGGCCGCCGACGTCACCGACGAGGCGGCGTTGACCCGGGCGGTGGCGAAGGCGGAGGAGCGCTTCGGGCCCCTCCACGGTGTCTTCCACTGCGCCGGGGTGGCCGGTGGCGGTATCGCGCAGCTCAAGAGCCGCGAGGAGGCCCGGCGGGTGCTCGCTCCCAAGGTCCGCGGCACGCTCGCCCTGGAACGCGTCCTCGGCGCTTCGCCCCTCGACTTCTTCCTGCTCTTCTCGTCGGTCAACGGCGTGCTGGGGGGCTTCGGACAGAGCGACTACGCCGCCGCCAACGCGTTCGAGGATGCCTTCGCCCGCAGCCGCTACCGCCGCCGCGGCACCTACTGGGCCGCCGTCGCCTGGGATCGCTGGGAGCGTGTCGGGATGGCCGCGCGGTCGACCTCGCCGCTGTCGCTGGCCGGGAGCGGCAAGACCGCGAGCGCCGAGGGCGACGAGCCGTCGCACCCGCTCCTCGGTGTCGCCGTCCTCGAGACCCAAGAACGCGTGGTCTTCGTCCAGGAGATGTCGCCGGCGACGCGCTGGGAGCTCGCGGAGCATCGCATCGCGGGTCACCCGACGCTGCCGGGGACGACCTATCTCGAGATGGCCCGGGCCGCCTTCGAACGCGTCGCGGGGAGCGGCGGCGCGGTCGAGATCGCCGGCGTCGCCTTCCTCGCACCGCTGGTGGTGCCCGACGGTGGCCGGCGCCAGGTGATGCTCGCCCTCGAAGCCGAGGAGACCGGTGGCTGGAGCTTCCGCGTCGCCAGCGCCGAGCCCGGTACGCCGCTGCCCGGTCTCGGCGAGACCGCGGGCGCCTGGATCGACCATGCCCAGGGCCGCGTGAAGACCGCGACGACAGAGCCGCCGGTGCGCCACGACCTCGCCGAGCTCCGCCGCCGCTGCTCGAGCCGGGAGATCACCACCGAAGAGGGCGAGGCGCGCCGCGCCGCCGCCGACTTCCTCGACACCGGCACGCGCTGGCGGAGCCTGACGGGTCTCGAGCTCGGCGAAGGCGAAGGTCTGGCGCTGCTCGACCTGCCCGCGGAGGTCACCGGCGACCTCGAGCGCTACGTGCTCCACCCGGCACTCCTCGATGCCGCCGCCGGCGCGGTGCAATTCCTCGGCGAGGGCAACTTCCTGCCGCTGGCCTACGACTCGCTGGTGGTCCGTTCGGCATTGCCGGCCCGGGGCTTCGGCTGGCTTCGGCTGCGCTCGGCGGTGGAGCCCGGTGCCGACATCCTGAGCTGCGACCTGTCGGTCCTCGACGAGGCCGGGGTCGAGCGGGTGGCGGTCAAGGGCTTCTCGATGCGCCGCGTCGGCGAGGAGATGACCCGCCAGCTGCGCGCCCAGGGCGAGGCCCCGGTGGCCACCCCCGAAAGCGCAGTGGGCGACGGCATCCTGCCGGAGGAGGGTGTCGAGGTGCTGATGCGCGTCCTCGAGACCGCACCGGGGCCCAACCTGGTGGTCACGACCCGGTCGCTGGCGGCCCTCGAGCGCCACTTCGACGCCCTCGACCGCGACGCCCTGGCGGCGCGGCTGGCGGGGGCCGGTGCCGGGTCGGGCCACCAGCGGCCCGAGCTGTCGAGCGAGTACGCCGAGCCCGGGAGCGATCTCGAGCGGCGCATCGCGGCCACCTGGCGGCGCGTCCTCGGTCTCGACAAGGTCGGCGTCCATGACAATTTCTTCGAGCTCGGCGGGACCTCCCTCAACGCCATCCAGCTGGTCTCCGAGCTCAAGCAGGAGCTGGGACGCGACCTGCCCAACGTCGCGGTCTTCGAGGCTCCGACGGTGGCGGCGCTGGCGCGCTACCTGGCCCCCGAGCAGCAGGTGAAGGTCACCGACGCCGCTCGCGATCGCGCCGAAAAAAGAAACCGAGCCCTGGGTCGCAGACCGCGACCGAGAACCCGCTGAGACCGATACGGCCGCCGGAGGGCCGGATTTCGACGAACCGATTCGATCGGGGGAGCAGACGTTGACCATCGAGCGAGACGAAGACACCGAGGACGAAGCCGGGGCGGACCGCGCCATCGCCATCGTCGGCATGGCGGGCCGCTTCCCCAAGGCTGCGGATCTCGAAGCCTTCTGGCGGAACCTCCGCGGCGGCGTCGAGAGCATGGAAGAGCTCTCCGACGACGAGCTGCGCGCCGCCGGTGTCGAGGAGCGCTGGCTCAGCGACCCCTCCTACGTCAAGGTGGCGAGCCGGCTCGAGGACGTCGACGCCTTCGACGCCGAGCTCTTCGGCTACACCGCCCGCGAGGCCGAGGTCCTCGACCCGCAGCAGCGGCTCTTCCTCGAGCAGTGCTGGCACGCCCTCGAGGACGCGGGCATCGACCCGGCGCGCAGCGAGGAGCTGATCGGCGTCTATGCCGGCGTCGCCTGGAACACCTACCTGCTGAGCAACCTGGTGCGCCATCCGGAGCTCTTCGACGGCGCCGGCGGCTTCCAGGTCTTCATCACCAACGACAAGGACTTCATGCCCACGCGGGTGGCCTACAAGCTCGACCTCAAAGGCCCCGCGATGATCGTCCAGACCAGCTGCTCGACCTCGCT
>JAGQSE010000774.1 GCA_020439725.1 Acidobacteriota bacterium | reverse complement strand
CCCGAATGGATGACCCCGCTGTTGTGCCCGGTCTGGTGCGCGGCGAGGCGGTCTTCGGCCTCGAGCACCGTCACCGAACGGCCGGCTTCTGCCAAGGCCATGGCCGTCGCCAGACCGACGATGCCGGCACCGACCACCACCACGTCGGTGCGCGGCGTCCCGGAGCCCTCCGCGGCCGATCCGCTGGAGCCGGCGGCGCTCATTCCTGCCGCAGGACGCTCTCGGGAGACACCTTGGTGGCGCGCCAGGCCGGGACCAGGACGCCGATCAGGGCGACGACGCCGAGGAAGAGGACGGTCGAGCCCAGGACCCAGGGCGAACGCGCGGCGGCGAAGGTCTGGACACCGGGCAGGTGGTCTCCGAGCAGCACCGTGACCACCAGTCCGAGACCGATGCCGAGGCCCATCAGGACCAGACCGCGGCGCAGCACGAGCTGAAGGACCTTGGCCCCGGTAGCGCCGAGGGCCATGCGCACCCCGAACTCGCGCAGACGCTGACGGACCCGGTAGGCGAGCACACCGTAGATCCCCACCGCCACGACGACGGCCGCGAGGGCGCCGAAGATGCCCAGGAGCACCGCCAGGAAGCGCTCGTCGAGGGCGAGCTCGAAGAGGCGGTGGCTCATGGTCTGGACGTCGTACACCGGGATCTCGGAGTCGAAGCGTTGAATCAGGTCGCGGATCTGGGGCGCCAGGCTCACGGGGTCCGCCTCGGTGCGCACCATCAGCTGCGGCGTCGGTACCGAGTCCTGGGCCATGGGCATGTAGATGTCGTAGTCGGGACCCTTGCCGAAGTCCTTGATGCCACGGTTGCGGGTCGTCTGAGCCACGCCGACGACGGTCATCCACGGCCGGTCGTCGGTGGGCAGACCGCGACGGAGACGGCGGCCGATGGGGCTTTGGTCCGGCCACACGGCGTCCGCGAGCACCTTGCTGATGATCACCACCAGCGGCCGGTCGGCGGTGTCGAGCTGGTCGAATTCGCGCCCTTCGAGGAGCGGGATGCCGACGGCATGGAAGTAGCCCGGGGTGACGTACTCGCGGTAGACCCGCAGGCTCGCGGCGTCCGGTGCCTCGTCGAGGAGGTCCTCGAAGGTGGCGTCGGTGTACAGAAAGGCCATGGGCGGAGCGTGGGGGCCGACGAAGGCCGCCGCCTCCACCTCGCTCATGGCGTCGATCTGCTCGAGAAGCTCGTTCTGCGCGCTGCTGAGCGCCGTCGGCGTCGCGTAGCGTTCCCCCTGCATGTCGACGCGCATGGTGAGCAGCTCGTCGCTCGCCATGCCGACCTCCGGACGGCTGATCCGGGCGAAGCTGCTGACCGTCACCAGCGCGCTGACGATCACCGTCGTCGCCATCGCCAGCTCGAACACCACGAGGCCGTCGAGGAGGAGCTGGAAGCGCCGACTGCCCGTGGTCTTGGCTCCCTGCTTGAGAAAACGCCACAGGTCCGAGAACAGCGTCTGGAGCGCGGGAGCCAGCCCCACCAGGAGCCCGGCGAGAATCACCGCACCGAACGCCACGGCGTAGACCCGCGCATCGAAGAAGGAGTAGCTGAAGCTCACCGGAGGCACCGCGCCGAACCGCAGCAGGGCGGCGCTGGCCCACCACGCCACGGGCAGGCCCAAGAGGCCGCCGGCCACCGCCAGGACCAGCCCTTCGACCAGGTGCTCGGTGAGCAGGCGCAACCGCCCGGCACCTAAGGCGCTGCGCACCGCCACCTCCTGGCGCCGCACCGTGCCGCGGGTGAGCATCAAGCTCGAAATGTTGAGACAACAGAGCAGGAAGAAGATCCCGGAGAACTGGAGCGCCCGCCAAAGGCTGTCTTCGAGGTGGCCATAGTAGAGCTCGCGCTGCGAGAAGATCGACACCCGATAGCCTTCGTTGGAGTCGGGGAAGCGCTGTTCGAGCTCGGCGGCGATGCTGTTCATCTCGTCCCGAGCCTGTTCGAGGGTCACGCCGGGCTTGAGACGGGCCACCGTCTGATGCCAGTGGGTCCTGCGGTTTTCGAGGTAATCGGAGCCCAGGAAATTGGGCGCCATGGCCATGGGCAGCCAGAGGTCGATGTCGTCCCACCAGAAGCCGCGGTAGGTGTCGTCGAGGACCCCGATGATGGTGTGGGTGAGGCCGTTCAGGATCATGGTCTTGCCGACGATGTCGGGGTCGCTGGCAAACCGCTGCTGCCAGAGCTTCTGGCTGATCACCGTCACCGGATGGCTGCCCGCGTCGAGATCCTCTTCGGCTTCGAAGGTGCGCCCCAGGCTGGCACCGACACCCAACATCGGGAAGTAGTTCCACGACACGAACTCGGCCTGGAGGTGCTCGGGCCGGTCACCGCCGGTCCAGCTGACCGGCCGGGTGTTCGACACCGCCGCCATCTCGCTGAAGACGTTGTTGAGCTGCTGCCAGTCCTTGAAGTCCGGATAGGAGACCGAGAGCCGTACCGCCTGGCGCTTCGGCTGCGCCGACACCACGGCGACGATCTGTTCCGAGTCCTCGAAGGGCAACGGCTGGAAAAGAGTGCCGTAGAGGACGCTGAAGGCGGAGACCGCTGCACCCACCCCGACCCCCAGCGTCAGGATCACCACGAGTGCGAAGCCCGGCTGCCTGAGGTGGGAACGGACCGCCAGTTTGATCAGGGAACTTATATCTGCCAAGACAAGCCCTATCGCTGCTCAGAGAAGCCGCATCCAGAAGAAGTTCGATTTCAGAACTATCATCTTATCTAAGTATTGCCTCAAGGCAACACCCGGGGGACAAGAATTTTCAGAAAGAGACAATCCTTTCCCCTTTTCCGGACCCAACAGAGCATCATCGCGCGGCCTCGAGGGAGAAGACCTCACCGAAGACCGGGTGCAGGTCGCCCTCGAGACCTTCTTCGAGGCGGCGGAGCGCCAGGGCCAGCGCCTCTCCACCACGGGGCGGCGCCGGCGGCCAGAGCAAGGTCAGTCGATGGACGCCTCGGTGCATCATAGCGGCTGGTAGCTCGAGATCCCAGCGCTCGAAACGACTGCCGACGGCTCGTCGGGCGATCTCGCGGCCATCGACCTCGAGACCGACGGAGCGTCTCGCGGCGCCGCCCGCAGCCGGCAGCCGGAGGACGCAGCGCAGCCGTACGGCCCCCGCACCGTCGGTCACCAGGGCAAAGCTCGAACGCGGCCAGGGTGCGCGGTAGAACGCTCGCCGGTCGAGGTCGTCGAAGGCCATGACCTCGGGCAGAAAGCGTTCGAGGGGGCGCCAAAGCCAGCGAGTCTCGACCAGGTCCACCGGTCGCTCGAGGGAGCCTCGGCCGGCCACCAGGTCCTCGCGCACCCGCTCCCGCGCCGCGATGCCGCGGGCCTCGAGGGCCGTAGCCAGGGCAGCGAGGACGTCGAGGTCGAGACCGTCCCATCGCCAGCCGTGCTGGAGGCCGAGGCGGTGGCTCGAGGCCAGGTTGCGACGCTGGGCTCCGGTGAGGACCGCCGGCACCGGTGCACAGCGGGCCCGAGCCAGGTCGAGGAAGGTGTCGGCGATGCGCGGTGACGCGTCGAGGGCCGCGCCGCACCAGAATTCGAGGAGCGGTGCGGCATCCGTCAGGGGCAGCAGCCGGTGGGCGCCATGGATCGCCGCGCCGAGGTAAGCCGTGGCCACCAGCGACGGGTCGACGACGGGAGGTGGCAGCGTCTCGACGAGGCGCCGCCACTCGCCGGTCTCGCCGTTCTGGGACAGAACCGCCGCGGTCGCCGCCGCCATGGCCACGTGGATTCCTTCGACCGTCAGGTGGCAATAGTCGAGAAAGTAGCGCCGCCCTGGCAGCGCCGTGTCGCCGTGGGCCGCGAAGACCTCGGGCAGATCGACGATGGAGAACCCGTGCCGGTGGCCGCCACGGCGTAGGAGCTCCTGCACCCACGGGCTCGCCTGGGGCGCCGCCAGGTGGGCGAGGAGTGGGTAGTGCTGGGCGGCGATCTCGCCCCGTGCCGCCGTCGCGGCGGCCGCTTCTTGGCCGAGGGCGAGATGTGCCCGAACCTCGAGGCGGTGCGCGGTCGGCACCAGGCCGCCGTCGAGATCGCGCATCGCCGCCGCCGCGGCGAGCGTCTCCTCGGTCCGGCCGGCGGCGAGGGCGGTCCGGCCTTGGGCGAGCTCGGCGTGCCAGCGGGCGCTGCCGCCGCCGGGCAGCCAAGGCGCCGGTTGGCAGCCCTCCCAGTCGGCGAGATTGACCTCGGGAACGATCCACACCACCCG
>JAGQSE010000773.1 GCA_020439725.1 Acidobacteriota bacterium | reverse complement strand
TCGATCGTGAAATCCGGGTCGGGGAGCTGGCTGACCCACCAGCTGGCGCAGAAGTACTCGAGAAGAGTGCGGTGGAGGAAGCCATAGAGCTTGGGTCCGCGGAGGCAGAGGACGTAGTTGCGATCGTGGAGCTGTTCGATCAGCGTGCGGGCAAGGCCGACTGAGGCCCGCTTCTCGAGACCAAAGCGCTCTCGGAGAAAGCTCTCGATCTCCTTCTCGAGCACCGCTTCCGTAACCACGTTGCCGGCCAACCCGCCTTCGCCTACCTGCATTGTGTTGGCGATGTGACAGAGGAGCTCTTTCTTCTCCCCCAGTCCGAAGGATCCCCTCTTGAGCCCATACGACTCCAGAAAACCTGCGTCCTCGAGGTGGCGCTCAACATCCCAGTGATGGCAGAGCACCTCGGCAGCCTGTTCGTAAAATCTCCAGCGTTCGCGCGGTAGCTCGCGCGAGCGCGCCATCGACGCCATGATCGTCAACAGCATCGGGTTGCCGGCGAGGAGGCGGATTGCGGGCGACCGGATCGCAGTGTGGATCCTCTCCTTGCGCAGCCTTGCCTCGTCAGGCTTGGCCGCCAGAACCCGATCGAACCAGCCGTCTATGAAGGTGGTGATCTGCGCGTCGCTGAGCTCTTCGATGCCGAAGTGTTCGAACCCGGCTCCGCGGAGTGTCGTGTCGCGATATCCGACGGGGCGAGAGGTCACAACGACCCGCGCCTGCGGATAGTTGCCCGCAAAGCCGACGATCGCTTGAAGGATACGCTTGCGTTCGGCACCATCGAAGACCTCGTCGAGGCCGTCGATTAGCACCAGCGAAGGCCCACCCTTGAGCCGCTGATCGAGCCAGACGCGGTCCAGGTGGTAGCTCTGCGTTTCTCCGAGATGGTGCCAGTAGTCGAGAAAGGTCTTACACCCGTGCTCCCTAGACACGGCGATGAACTCGCGGAGCTCGAGGAGCAGCGGTAGGTGGTCCCGAAACGGCTCGATCCAGGGCTGCGGTTTGTTGGTCTTGGGGTCGCGTGGCGGGTCGAGAAGGGCAAGCAAGAGATACCGGGTGAGTGTGGATTTCCCCGAACCCGGGCCACCGATCAGGACGAGGCGCTGGCTCGACGGCTTGCCGATCACCTCGAGCACCGGCTCGGGCATTCGGGTCGCGTAGGACTCTCGCAAGCGTTCGAGGCGGGCGGCAGTGTGTTCGTCGAGATTTCTTGCTTCGAACGCTTCCTTGAGCTCGGCGCCCTCCTCAACCCATTTGCGCACCAAGTCGACCGGAAGCTCGACCGGCGGCGGGTCCTCGCGGACGGTTTGGGCCACGAAGACTTCGCGCAGCAGTACCTGGCCGACTTCATCGGTGCTTGCGTCACGTAGCGCGTCGAGGTCGAGGACGCGATACTTCTCGATCATCCGCACGCGATACAGAGCTTCGTTGCCCTCGGGTTGGACCCCGACAAGGGCATTGCGGATCTCGAGGAGGTTTTTGGTATCGAGCTGGGCTCGGAGCTCAGGCCGGATGATCCGTTGGTCCTGAAGCTTCTTGCGAAAGACGCGGGCGACGCCCTGCCAAGCGAACTCCTTCGGAAGATTGGGTGCGCCCTCGAAGTTCCAGGCTCCACTGAGCGCATCAGCGTCCGGGGCACTTGTGTTCCTTCCCTCCAAAACCGCTTTGAGGAGCTCCTGACCCACTAGGTCGTTGCCCAAAAGCCTCTTCAGTGCCTTCGCGAACGCCTTGAGGTCTGGATCCTCGTTCTCATAGCCGCCCAGCGCCTTGATCTGCTCCAGCGTCACGTCCAAGCAACCCAGCCACGCAGCCTCCATGGCCTTGATGGCGTCCTTCTTCTTGCCCTTCGAGGCGATCTGGTCGATCTGGTCGCCGAAGAAGCGTTCGACGTGGCGCTCGGCGGCCTTCTTGAGCAGGCTGCCGGCGGTCGTTCCGGCGAGTTTCAGGAAGAGGCTGGCAATGACGGGCTCGGGCATGGACCCCTCCAAGGGACCGGCGACGGGGTCGGGGAGGACCGTCGCTGGAGAAAGATGGAACTCGCGAAAGTGTAGCAGTGCGAGTGAGCTGACAGGCTTTGAGCGAGTCGTCTGCCATGCCTGGATCTCTCTCCGGTCGAAGCGACTCACTGGTTTGGGCGGCTTGGAAGGGGAGACGTCCCCCGTCCGTCATTCCCGCGGAC
>JAGQSE010000772.1 GCA_020439725.1 Acidobacteriota bacterium | reverse complement strand
CGGAGCCTTCGATGACGATGCGGTGGAGGGCGGTCGACAGCTTGTGACCTTCGATCTGTGCTTCGTAGTGCCACTGGATGGTGTCGCCGGGTGCGACGACGATCTCGAGCGGCTCGAAGTACGGCGGCTTGTCGAGGAGGTCGACCTCGACGGTGCCGCCGCCGCCATGTTGCTGGTAGTCGAGGATGGCCGCGAGCACCGGGCCGGGGAAGCGGGTGAAGTGTTCACGACCCTCCTCGAGGCTGGCGCGGAGCGCCTCGAAAGCGCTCGCGTCGCTGCCCGGACGCAAGGTCTTGACCGCCTCGATCCAGCCCTCCTGGAAGCCGCGACCGGCTTCGTCCTGAGGCTCTAGCCGGCGCAGCAGCTGGGTCAGTGCCAACGGACCCGGCGCGAACTCGAAGCGCGTCCGCGTAGTGGTTTGGTTGCCCGCGTGATCCACGGCGACCAGCTCGAGCTCCTGCGCGCCGGGCGTCGCTCGGCTGAGATCGAGGGCGCCCTGGCGGAGCGCGACCTCCTGCCCGCCGAGCAGGACGTGGACCTCGGCGACGCCGGAGACCCGATCTTCGACCGTGTAGGTGACCGGGATGCCCAGCGACTGGACGGTCTCCGACGGCGACACCAGCTTGACGCGGGGCGGGGTCGTGTCGAGGACGCCGAGCTGACCCCGATACTGCTCCGAAAACCACACGTTGCCCTGCGCGTCGATGCCGATGCCAAAGGGCCGGCTGGTGCGCGCGATGGGCGGGTAGGCGGTCTCCTGGTCGGGCTGGCCCGAAGGCAGCGGGAAGGCCGTGAAGGTGCGCGTCGACGGTCGGTAGCGGAGCAGCAGGTTGCCGTCCAGGGCCGGTGTCCAGACGTCGCCGTTGGCCGCCACCGCGACCCCCGCCGGTCGCCGTGCCGCCGGCGGAACGTCGAGCAGCTCGACCTGGCGGCTACCCGGCGGGATGTGTCCCAGCTTCCCCTCTAGCTTGGCGAACCAAACACCGCCGTCGGGATCGATGGCGAGACCCGCGGGACCGTTCTGATTGCCGTTCGAGCTCTCACCCAGCGCGATCTCCTCGATCTCGCCGGTGGCCGGGTCGAGCCGACCGATGCGATCGGCGTAGCCCTCACCGAACCACACCGTGCCGTCCCGCGGGTCGATGGCCATGCCCGCGGGACCCGCCCCCGGCGTCGGCGGCTCGAAGTGCCGGATCTCGCCGGTGGCAGGATCGAGGCGACCGAGCCGCCCGGAGGCGCGCTGGGTGAACCACAGCATGCCGTCGGGCGCGATAGCGATGTTGAAAGGCCACGCCTCGTCGCCGTCGATGGGGTATTCGCGGACCGCCTCCGTGGCGGTGTCGAAACGCAGGATCTTGTTGTCGAAGCTGGCCGCGATCCACAGCACCCCCGGATGGCCGTTCTTTCGGCTACCGGCGGCGAGACCGACGGGCCGGCTGTCGGGCCCGATGTCGAAGACCTCGATCGAGCCGTTGCGAAAGCGCGCCAGCTGACCGCTCTTGGCGAGCGCGGTCCACACCGTGTCGGTCTCGTCGATGGCGACGATGGCCGGACCGCTCCGCAGATCGCCGAGTGCGTACTCGCGGAAGAAACCTTGCACCGTCTCGTAGGCCGGTGCGGAACCGGTGGTCGTCGCCGTGGCCGGCAGGTCGGGCGATTCCGCGCCAGCGGACCGCCATCCCGCACCACCGATCAACACGACGCCCGAGAGCCCCAAGGTCACGATGCGCTGTCGAAGGCTCATGCCGTCCTCCTCGCTCCCGCCGGAACCCGTTCTGCGCACCAATCGCAGACCGCCGGCAACCAAAGATGGATCTTGCTCGTCCCGACGTGCTCGGCGGCGATCTCCCGGACCGCCACGGCGTCGCCTCCCCACCGCGAGTAGGCGTCGACGTGGGCGGGCCCGAAGAGAGCGTCGTCGAGCATGCCGAGCACGAGGAGGTCGCCGCGAGGCACCCGCAGGCCGGAGAGACTGAGCTCTCCTGCTACGCGGCGCGCCCCCGGGCCGTCGTCGACGCCGAAGGCCTGGGCGAGCATGCGGCGGAACCGCGTTTGCTCGAGGACCGGCTCGTCGATCCAGGCCGGCGGCGACACCGCGACGCCGGCCGCGAACCGGGGGTCGCCGGACATCAGCCGGGCGACGACCTGGCCGCCGAAGCTGACGCCGAAGGCCGCCAGCAGGCGCCCGGGACCGAGCAGGCCACGGGACACCACCCAGTCCACGATGGCGCTCGCGGCGCGTTCGCTCCGCGGTCCGACGCTGCCGCCACAGGCCGGTGCCGGGTCCGGCAGACCCAACGCCAGCGTGTGGAAGCCGCGCTCGAGGAAGGGTTCCGCGAAGCGGTGGAGCTCGACCTCGGACATCGAGTCGAGGCCGTTGACCAGGACCACGGTTCCCGCCGAAGGGCCAGGGCTGCGCCGCAGGTACCCCGCGACCCGACCGCCGGGGACCGGGACGGTGACGGGCTCCGCCAGCGACGGATCGAGGTCCATCGCGCGCGCGTACGCGGCTCGGGCGAGTCGCCGCCAGCGCCCGAGGCGCCGCCGCCAACCCCTCGGCTCGGTTTCCAGATGGAATCCGAGCGAAGCCGCCTGGTAGGTCCCCGCCACCGCCAGCCAGGTGCGGCTGGCGGTGGTCGGGTGATCGGCCAGGCCCGCGGCCGTGGCGGCGCGATGGAGCCGTCGGGCGGCACCGGCAAAGCCCCTCTGCCAGCTTTCGGTGCCGTCGGTGACGGCGGCCAGGGCCTGCCGCTGCTCGCCATAGGGGACGCCGCAGAAGGCAGCGCGGTAGGACAGGAAATCGACGAGGTGCAACGCTCT
>JAGQSE010000042.1:5167-6141 GCA_020439725.1 Acidobacteriota bacterium | reverse complement strand
GTTCCGAGGTCCGGCTCCGGCGGGTCGGCCCCGATGGCGGCGCCAGCGCCCCTTGGACCATCGCCGAAACCACCGGCAACCGCTCTGCCGGGTTTCCTCGCTTGGGTCTCGACGGGGAAGCGCTCCGCCTGGTGTGGCGCGACGGCAGCACCCCGCCCCGGTTGCGGTGGGCCCGGATCCCGCAAGACGCCGAGCCCCTGACCCTGGCCACCGCCGGCACCCCCTGAGCCGGCGGTGGAACGGTGCCAAGGCTCTGATAACCTTGGGGCTTGACCGCCCGACGGGACCGGCCGTCACCCCCCGGCCGACACCCGACGCTCCATGCCCGAGATCCTAGACGCGATCCGCCAACGAGCCCGCAGCCGGCAAGCCTCCATCGTGCTCCCGGAGGGCGACGACCCCCGTGTCCTCGAGGCGGCCCACCACGCCCTCGGCTGGTGCAGCCCGACCCTCGTCGGCGACGTCGCGACCCTGACCGCCCGCGCCACGAAGCTCGGTCTCGGCGATCTCCGGGTTCCCGTCCTCGATCCGCTCCTCGACCCTCGGCTCCCGGAGCTGGTCGAGCATCTCGCGCGGCGGTTGGCCCACCGCAGCACCCGGATCGAGGAGCTCGAAGCCCTGGCCCGCGACCCTCTCCACTACGCCTGCCTGCTGGTGGCGACCGGCGCCTTCGACGGCGCGGTGATGGGGGCTCGCGCCACCACCGCCGCCACCCTGCGCGCCGCGCTGCGCTGCATCGGTCCACGGCCCGGGCTCAAGACGGTCTCATCGTGCTTCCTGATGGTCCTGCCCGACGGTCGCGGGTTGATCTTCAGCGACTGTGGCGTCGTCCCGGAACCGACACCGGTGCAGCTGGCGGACATCGCCGAGGCCGCCGCCGAGAGCTGTCGCGACCTGCTGGCGGAGGAGCCCCGCGTGGCGCTGCTCTCGTTCTCGACCCTGGGCAGCGCCGAGCACCCGCGGATCGACCGCGT
>JAGQSE010000042.1:352-5100 GCA_020439725.1 Acidobacteriota bacterium | reverse complement strand
GATGCCGCGCTGGTGGCCGAGGTGGCGCAGCGCAAGGCCCCCGGGAGCCCGGTGGCCGGGCACGCCAACGTCCTCGTCTTCCCGGACCTGGGCGCCGGGAACATCGCCTACAAGCTCACCGAACGGCTCGCCGGAGCGCGCGCCGTCGGTCCGTTGTTGCAGGGGCTGGCCATGCCGGTCCACGACCTGTCGCGGGGCTGCTCCGCCGCCGACGTCGAAGACGCCATGGCGGTGGCGGCCCTCCAGAGGAGGAGCGCATGAAGGTCCTGGTGGTCGGTGGCGGCGGTCGCGAGCACGCGCTGTGCTGGAAGCTCAAACAGAGCCCGCTCCTCACCGAGCTCTACTGCGCGCCGGGGAACCCCGGAACCGCGGCGGTGGCGGACAACGTCGACATCGCGGACGACGAGGTTCACAAACTGGCGGACTTCGCCGCCGACCTCAAGATCGACCTGACCGTGGTGGGCCCCGAGCTCTCGCTGTCGCTGGGCATCGCCGACGAGTTCCACAACCGCGGGCTGGCGCTGTTCGGACCGCGCCAGCAGGCGGCGGAGCTCGAGAGCAGCAAGGTCTTCGCCAAGCGCTTCATGGAGCGCCACGGCATCCCCACCGCGGCCTTCGAGGTGGCCCATGACGCCGCCGAGGCGCGCGCCGCGGCCAAACGCTTCGGTCTGCCCGTCGTGCTCAAGGCCGACGGCCTCGCCGCCGGCAAGGGCGTGCTGGTGGTCGAGGACGAGGGAGAGCTCGAGGTCGGTTTGAGGACGCTGTTCGAGGAACGGCGTTTCGGCACCGCCTCGGACCGGGTCGTGGTCGAGCAGTTCCTGCCCGGCGAGGAGGTCTCCTTCATCACCCTGTGCGACGGACGGCGCCTGCTGCCGATGGCGACGAGCAAGGATTACAAGCGTATCGGCGAGCAGGACACGGGCCCCAACACCGGCGGCATGGGGGCCCACTCACCGTCGGGCATGCTGTCCTCGGACGAAGCCGCGACGGTGATCGAGAAGGTCCTCCGCCCCACCGCCCAGGGAATGGCCGACGAGGGGCGCCCGGTGCGCGGCGTGATCTACGCCGGTCTGATGCTCACCGACAGTGGACCACAGGTCCTCGAGTACAACCTGCGCTTCGGCGACCCGGAGACCCAGCCCCTCTTGATGCGGCTCGAGAGCGACCTACTACCGGTCCTCGCCGCCGGCGCCGCCGGTGACTTCGGCGAGCATCGGCTGGCGTTTCGCAAGGAGGCGGCGGCCTGCGTCGTCCTGGCCAGCGCCGGCTATCCGGCGAGCCCCATCAAGGGCGAGGTGATCGAAGGGCTCGACACGGCGGCGAGCCACGAGGGGGTCGAGATCTTCCATGCCGGCACGGCGCTGCGCGACGGCCAGGTCGTCACCGCCGGGGGTCGGGTGCTGGGCGTGTGCGCGGTCGCTCCCCGGCTCGAGGAGGCGTTGAAGCGGGCCTACACCGCCACCGCCGACATCCACTGGCCGAACAAGGTGCTGCGCCATGACATCGGCCGGCGGGTCCTCGAATAGCCCGCCCGGAGCCGGCCGCAAAGCCTCGCCGCAGTGCGGCTTCGGGCGTTGACGCCCCGGGGGCCGGATGCCATACTGACATCCACTTTGCAGCGGCCCAGCGAAGCCGGAGCTCCACTCCCGCGCATTTTCTGACTGGCGCTTCGCCGCCGCCGGCAACGGTTCTTTGTTCAATCCGTGAGGTTCAACCATGAGTGGATGCAGTGGCTGCCAGTTTCGTGGCATGTCCACGGCCCTTGAAGATACCTATGTCGGCGTTCGCTTCCGCGAGGAAACCAATCTGACCCTGTGCCGCACCAGCGGCGAAATCTTCGCCCTCGGCGATGCGGTGATCGTGGAGACCGATGCGGGTCCCGCCTTCGGGCGGGTGGAGAAATCGCCGATGCCCGTCTTCAAACCCTGCCAAAAGTCGAGCGCCCGGCCCATCAGCCGGCGCGCCACCGACGAAGACGTGGGCGCCCACGACCGGCAGCTGGGCCAGGAGGCCGGAGCCAAGCGCTTCTGCCAGGAGCGCGCGCGCGAGCTCGGGCTCGAGATGAAGGTCTCGCGCGTCGACTTCAGTTTGTACGGCAAGAAGGCGGTGTTCTACTTCACCGCCAACGGGCGGGTGGATTTTCGCCAGCTGGTCCGCGACCTGTCGCGGCGCTTCGGCGTCCGGGTCAAGATGGTCCAGGTGGGTGCCCGCGACGAGGCCGGCTTGCTGGGCGGTATCGGCATCTGCGGTCGCACGCTGTGCTGCTCCACCTGGCTCAAGGACTTCCGTCCGATCTCGATTCAGATGGCCAAGCGCCAGAACTTGAGCCTCAACCCTTCCAAGATCTCCGGCCAATGCGGTCGTCTGCTCTGCTGCCTCGCCTATGAGGACGATCAGTACCGCCGGCCCAAGAACCGCCGGCCACAGAGCCCGGCACCTACCTCCTGAGCCATGACCAATCGCAAGCTGATTCGACCCGAGATGACCGACGTCAAGGGGACTTCCGGACGCGGGGTGCGGCGCAAGAACGCGCCCCCGGAGCAGACCAACGCCGAGGAGTTCTACTACCTCAAACAGATGGCGGCGAAGACCCCGATGGTGGTCATCCTCGTCGACGGAGAGGAGCTCCGAGGCTGGATCGAGTGGTATGACAAGGGCGCCATCAAGCTCAATCGCAACCACGGCCCCAACCTCTTGATCCCCAAGCACAGCATCCGTTACATGTTCAAGGAAGAGGAGCTCAAGAAGCGGGGACGGCGCAGCTCGACCACGCCGTGACCGCCCTCGCCGTGCTCCTTCGCTGAGGAGTCCCACGTGAGCTCTCCAGTCCTCGCCTTGACCCAGGGGGATCCCGCGGGGATCGGCCCCGAGATCCTCTTGAAGCTCGTCCAGGAGGACGACTCGCCGGCCTCCTGGCGGCCGATCCTGGTGGCCGAGCGCGCGGCCCTCGAGGCACTGCGCACGGTGCTGCCGGCATTCCCTTGGGACCGGCTCGACTACCGGTCCGCAGCCCCCGGTCGCGACGCGCTGGCGGCCGCCGGGGACGCCATCCTGGTGCTCGACCCCGTGGCGGCGGCGCGCCAGGTCTCACCGGGCCACTCGGGGCCCGCCGACGCCGCCGGCGCCATGGCCGCCCTCGACGCCGGGGTCGAGCTGGTCCGTTCGGGCATCGCCGACGCCCTGGTCACCGCTCCCGTGTCGAAGGTGTCCATCGCGCGCCAGCACCTGCCGGGCTTCGTCGGTCACACCGAGTACCTGGCGGCGGGCTGCGGCCTCGAGACCTATGGCCGCGACTACCTGATGGCCTTCCTCGCCCCGGACCTCCAGGTGGCGCTGCTCTCGACCCACCTGCCGCTCTCCCGCGCCCTCGAGCACGTGCGGCGGGACACCGTCCTCGAGGCTCTCAAGTGCCTGGGGAGGAACGTCCGCGGCAAGATCGCGGTCGCCGGCCTCAACCCCCATGCCGGCGAGGACGGGCTGCTCGGCACGGAGGACGCGGAGCACCTGGTGCCCGCCGTGGCCGAGGCCCGGAGCCGCGGCCTCGACGTCTACGGCCCGGTGAGCGCCGACTCGCTCTTCGCCATGGCCCGGCGTGGCACCTACGACTGGGTCCTGGCGCTCTACCACGATCAGGGATTGATCGCGGTCAAGACGGCCTGCTTCGGACGCGCCACCAACTGGACCCTGGGGCTGCCCTATCTCCGCACCTCCGTCGACCACGGCACCGCCTTCGACCTGGCCGGCCGCGGGATCGCCGACCCCCGGCCTCTCGAAGCGGTGGTGCACACGACCCTCCGGATGCTGAGCGGCGAGCTGCCGCGCCACTGATCGCCACCGGACCGTGAACCCCGAGGGGAAGGATCGCGTAGGGAAGGGGGTGGAGGCCCAAGACGGCGGCCAAGAGCCCCCAGCGGGAGGCGCGGTCGGGTTTCGAGAGGCTTCGGGGGGCCACGACGGGGCGCTTACGCTTTGCTTTTTCTCGGAGCGGATGCCATATTTTCACACTCTGCTTCGCCCACGAGACGAGCCCGGAACACCATGAGCCAAGCCCCCCTCGACTACCCCGCGATGCTCCGCGCCGCCATGCGCGGCGTCGTGCAGCAGGCCCTCGAGGAGGTCGCCGAGAACGGGCTTCCGGGCGATCACCACTTCTATCTCCACTTCCGCACGTCGCATCCGGGGGTGTCGATCCCCGGCTTCCTCCGCCAGCGGTTCCCCCAGGAGATGGGGATCATCCTGCAGCACCAATTCTGGGGATTGATGGTCGACGAGGAAGCGTTCTCGGTGACCTTGGCCTTCGACGGCGCCCGCTACTCGCTCACCGTGCCCTTCACCGCCGTCACCGCCTTCGCCGACCCGTCGGTGAACTTCCTCCTGTCCTTCGAACCCGACGGACCGGCAGAGGGCGGCGCCGAGACCGAGGAGGAGAGCGACGAGGCACCGGCGACGCGGTCCGACGAGGACGACGAGCCGCCGGCGGGCGGCGGCGGACAGGTCGTCGATTTCGACCGCTTCCGCAAGCGCTAGCCAACCGCCGGGCGCCGCCGGCACCGGTCTCTACGCTCCTTCGTACATCGATTCGATCTCGGCGGCGTAGCGCTCGTAGATCACCCGCCGCTTGAGCTTGAGCGACGGCGTCAGCTCGCCGGCTTCGACCGTGAAGCTCCCGGGCAGGACGCGGAATTTGCGAATGCTCTCGACCCGTGCCACCTGCTGGTTGACCCGCTCGACGCCCGCGGCCACCGCCG
>JAGQSE010000042.1:0-277 GCA_020439725.1 Acidobacteriota bacterium | reverse complement strand
TCGTCGAGGGTGAGGAGCGCCGCCAGGTACTTGCGCCGGTCGCCGATGACCACCGCCTCGGCGAGGACCGGTTGATCCTTGAGCAGGGCCTCGATGTTGTTGGGCGCGATGTTCTTGCCGCCGGAGGTGATCAGGATCTCCTTCTTGCGCCCGACGATCGACAGGAAGCCGTCCTCGTCGAAGGAGCCCAGGTCCCCCGAGTGGAGCCAACCGTCGATCAGCGTCTCCGCCGTCGCCGCCGGGTCCTTGTAATAGCCGAGGAAGACGTTGGGCCCCT
>JAGQSE010000771.1 GCA_020439725.1 Acidobacteriota bacterium | reverse complement strand
GAGATCTACGTCAAGAAGTTCCTCGAACCCAACGAGTTCCTCGTCGGTCCCGCCGCGGAGCTGCCGGTGGTCCGCCTGGCTTCCTATCTCCAGGCGGAGCTGCTGTTCCCGGATGCGATCGAGGAGGCACCGAGAAACGCCTGGTCGGCGAACCGCCAGCGCATCGCCGTGCTCGCCAGCGGCGGCAAGGACAGCCTGCTCAGTCTCGGCTTTCTCGAGGAGCTGGGCCTAGAGACCCACTCGGTCTTCGTCAACGAGTCGGGCCACCACTGGCACACGGCCATCAACGCCTACCGCCACTTGAGCGCGACTCGGCCCGAGACCACGGCGAGGGTCTGGACCTCGTCGGACCGGGTCTTCTCGTGGATGCTCCGCCACCTGCCGTTCGTCCGCCAGGACTTCGCGCGACTGCGCTCCGACGAGTACCCGATACGGCTCTGGACCGTCGCCGTCTTCCACTTTGGTGCCCTCCCGGTGCTGCGCCGGCGAGGGATCGGTCGTCTTGTCATCGGCGATGAGTTCGACACCACACGGCGGCTGAGCTTCAAGGGGATACCGCACTATGACGGTCTCTACGACCAGAGCCGCTTCTTCGACGAGGCACTGACTCGGTACTACCGGCGCAAGGGCTGGCCGCTCGCTCAGTTCTCGATCTTGCGCCAGGCCTCCGAGCTGCTCATCCAGAAGACCCTCGTCGAGCGCTACCCGGAGCTCCAGCACCACCAGGTCTCCTGCCACGCGAGCCACGTCGAGGGCGACCGCGCACTGCCCTGCGGGCGTTGTGAGAAGTGCCGGCGCATCGTCGGCATGCTCCTGGCCTTCGGCGCCGATCCCATGGCCTGCGGCTACTCCGCGGCGCAGATCGAGCACTGCCTGGCAGAGCTCGGACAGCGCGGCGTCCACCAGGAGGCCGCCGGTGCCCGCCATATGGTCTGGCTGCTCCAACGTCGCGGTCTCCTGGGCGAAACCGTCGAAGCCTTCGGCCAAGCCCGACCCGCGCCGGAAGTCACGAAGCTGCGCTTTCATCGCGAGGCCTCCCCGGTCGAGGCCCTACCCGAGGACCTCCGCGGACCGATCTTCCGGCTGTGGATGCATCACGCCGAGGGCGCCGTCGAACGGACCGGCCGCCTCTGGACCCCCTGCGATCCCCTCGAGCCGAGCTGGCTCGCACGGCCCTATACGGCCCGGCCCGATCTCTCGCCACCCCCCGAAACGGAACCTGGCTCCGGTGCGACACCCTGCCCCTATCTCCTCGGCGAGCTCAGCTGGCCCAAGGCCCGCGAGCGCTTCGCAGAGACCGACACGGCCCTGTTGCCGGTGGGTGCGGTCGAGCAGCACGGCTATCACCTGCCCCTCGACATCGACGCCTGGGATGCCGACTACCTCTGCCGCAGGGTCGCCGAGGCGTGCAGCGACCCGAAGCCGCTGGTCCTCCCACTCATGCCCTATGGAGTCTCCTACCACCACGATGACTTTCCGGGGACGCTCAGCATCAGCCCCGAGACCCTGTCGAGCCTGGTCTACGAAGTCGGGATGGCAGCCGCCCGACACGGCATCCGCAAGCTGATCATCGTCAACGGCCACGGGGGCAACGCGCCGACCCTCCAGTACGCGGCGCAGAAGATCAACCGCGATGGGCACATCTTCACCTGTGTCGACACCGGCGAAACCAGCGATGCGGACATCGCTCGGCTCACGGTCACCCCCAACGACGTCCACGCCGGTGAGGTCGAAACCTCCACCGCCTTGGCCACCCGGCCTCATCTCGTCGACATGAAGCAGGCGCGCCGGGCCATCCCCGACTTCTCGAACCAATATCTCGACTTCAGCTCGGACCACAGCGTCGAGTGGTACGCCCACACCGCCAGGCTCTCAGGCTCCGGCGTGATGGGTGACCCCACCGCCGCCAGCGTCGAGAAAGGCGAGGAGATCTGGCGCATCATGGTCGATCACCTGGTGGCCTTCGTCGAGACGCTCAAGGGCCTGAGCCTCGACCAGATCCACGCTCGCCGCCACTAGGAGTGCCAGCCACCTGTTGCTGAGAGCCACCCGCTTGCCCGTGATCGCCGTTGGGTGAGCCCCTCCTGACATCAAAAGGCCCGCTTCCAGACCTCCACAACGGCCACAACGACCTCCAACCGCGTCTCCACCGGGACGAGAAGCCGTTTGAAACTAGCCTCGTCCTCCCGGCCTCCCTTTCCGGGCGCACCGATCCCGACCTCTGACGGCAGAGCCCTATAGAATTCGGCGCTACTCCGAAGGCCGCAGCGGATCAGCCCGGGGGCGCCGAGCCCGACATCGAAACGAACGGGGCCGGCGGTGGGAAGGAACCCGCCGGGAACACGGCATCTCGAGCTCCACGCCTGAGCCTTTCCGCCGCTTGGCGGTAGGCAGCCACGAAGGCACGAAACGCAGTCTCGATCCGACGGCGAGCGACCCGGCTGACCGCATGGACCAGCGGCAGCCGCGAACGCTTGGGCGCTCTTGGCCGGCGAAAGGGATCCTGGCGCATCGCGGCACGTCTGCCGAGTACGCCGGTTCCAGCGGAGCGCCGCCGCCGACTCGCCTCGTCCTCAATCTGACGGATCAGGTCGCGGACGCGAAGACGGTACTCCTCCTGATCCAGATGTCGCCAGCACGGCAGCCGGGATAGTTGGATCTGCTTGGTCACCTGAGCGCTTCCGGCTCGCAGACTGCTTCGATCGATCCAGGTTCCCTCGAGTCCTCGCCCCATGAGGATCTGCGATGCGGCGTGCAGCCCCGGCCAGTCGCGAGGTCGTGCCACGAGGTCCTCCTTGCATCCCTGGGCGAGGAGATAGCATAGTTGCTCGATCTGCGCCGCTTCGGCTTCGTCGACCAGGACCGCCGCGTAGCGCTCGTCCCAGAAGCTTCCGGTCCACCCTCGCAAGCGACCGATCTCGCGGGCGACGTTGCCGGCGACATGGTTCATGAACCGGGCGAGCTGCTCGGCATCTCGCACCCAGAGCAGGAAGTGAAGATGGTTCGAGAGGGCACTGAGCCCGATGATCTCGACTCCGTAGAGCTCCTGAGCTCGGGCGACGACCCCGGCCAGAAGCCTGTTGACCCGCCGGTTGGGGGTCAGAAGGAAGCGGGCTTGGAAGCAGCGTTGGCTCACGGCCACCAGGCTTCCGCCCTCGGGGATGAAGCGTAGTCTTCTCATGCCCGAATGAAGACGACAAAGGAAGCCGCCATCTTGCAATCGAGGCGAAACTCTCTCCTTTGACAGCGCGGAGCGTGCGCAGTAGGCAACAGGGCGGTCAAGGGCAACCCGACTCAAGACTTGGCCCGCCCACGCTCCGCTCCTGCCCGCCAGCACCCGCCTCTCGGGGTGGTGCCGTCGCGACCGAGGTTGGTAGCATGTCGTTGAGCACGCGACAAGTGGCTGGCACCTTTGCCGGCCGGTCGATCCACCGCCCAACAACCTCGAGGTCTCCGATGCACAGCCCCGGCCATCCCCTGCCCATCGCCGATGTCGCCCGCAACCTGGGTATCCGCACCGAACACTTCATTCCCTACGGCGACGACAAAGCCAAAGTCCGGCTCGCCGCCCGCGAGGCCTCGGGCCGCGACCCGGGCAAGCTGGTCCTGGTCACTGCGATCACCCCCACCGATGCCGGCGAAGGCAAGACCACGACCTCCATCGGCCTCGCCCAGGGCCTCGGCCACATCGGTCAGAGCGTCTGCCTGGCCCTCCGCGAGCCCTCCCTCGGCCCCACCTTTGGCCGCAAGGGCGGTGCCACCGGCGGCGGCAAGGCCAGCGTCACCCCCCAAGCGGACATCAACCTCCACTTCACCGGC
>JAGQSE010000770.1 GCA_020439725.1 Acidobacteriota bacterium | reverse complement strand
TAGCCGAGGAAGACGTTGGGCCCCTTGAGCAGGACCTCGCCGTCCGCCGCCAGCTCGACCCGATCCCCCGGCAGCGGCGGGCCGACGGTGCCCAGCCGGGTGCGCCCCGGGTAGTTGAAGGTGGTCGGCCCACAGCCCTCGGACTGTCCATAGACCTCGTAGATCAGGATGTCGAGGGAGGCGAAGAACTCGAGGATCTCCTTCGAGATCGGCGCCGCGCCGGAGGCACAGGACTTGGCTCGGCCGAGCCCCAGAAGCGGCTTGAGCTTCGCGAACACCAGCTTGTGCGCCAGCCGGTACTGGAACGCGAGCCAGCCGGTGGGCTCCTCCCCGCGGCAGCGGAGCTCCGAGACGCGGCTGCCGACGCCCCTCGCCCAGGTCATCAGCTTCGCCTTGACCCCGCTCACCTGTCGCAGCTTGGCGCTCACCGCCGCGTGCAGCCGCTCCCACACCCTCGGCACCCCGAAGACGATGGTCGGCTGCACCTCGCGCAGGTTGTCGGGGACCGTCTCCATCGCCTCGGCGAAATAGACCGCGTAGCCGACGGTGGGTGGCGAGTGGATGGTGAACATCTTCTCGGCGATATGAGACAGCGGCAGATAGGAGAGCGCCGAGTCGGTCTCGCCGATGCCGAAGAGGTCGGCGACGGTGGTCGACGCCGTCCAGGTCAGGTTGCGGTGCGAGAGCATCACCGCCTTGGGTGGTCCGGTGGTCCCCGAGGTGTAGATCAGGGTCCCCATGTCCTCGGGGGCCAGCGCCTCGACCCGCCGATCCACCTCGTCGTCGCCGACCCCCTCGCCGAGGGCCAGGAAGTCGCGCCAGCCGAGGGCCAGCGGGTCGTCGGGGGTCTCGACGCCGTCCATCAGCACAACGCGTTCGAGACGGGGCATGCCCTCGCGCTCGGCGACGATCTTCCGCCACTGGTCGTGGTTCTCGACCAGGATCACCTTCGACTCGGCGTGAGCGACGATGTAGCGCACCTCAGGAGCCGAGCTGGTGGTGTAGATCCCCGCCGCGACGCCGCCCGCCATCATCGTGCCAAGGTCGAAGAGCACCCATTCGGGCCGGTTGAACCCGAGCACGCAGGTGGCGCCGCCGGGCTCGACGCCGAGCGCCATCAACGCCTTGGCCACCGCCCGCATCTCGGCCGCGTACTCGCGCCAGCTGGTCGGCTGCCAGCCACCGTCACGCTTGACGTAGTAGGCCGGTGCCTCCGGCCGCAGCTCCGCTTGCCGCAGCAGGCGGGTCACCGTGGTGTCCGCGGGCATGGGGCCTCCTTCCCTGGGTAGATCTGGAAAACTGACGCCCATGGTAGCCGCTCGGCGCGGCGCCGGCCAGAGTCTGTCCGGCCAGAGCCTCGCCGGCCCGCGACCGGTTCCGTGATCAACGAAGGTGGCTGGTACCACGGCACAAGGGCTGGTAAGCTAGCGACTTCGCCTTGTGCTCGTTGCACAGGGTCACCGCGTGCCGATGTCACTGAGCCAAGCCCTAGAGGACGAGTTCCCGCCCGAGGTCCGAGCCCGCGGGCAGCAGTATTTCCAGTCGAAGCGGGTCCGGCTGATCGTCAGCCGGCCGGCGCTGCTCATGGCGGAGGTCCAGGGCGGCGACAGCTACAAGGTCTACCTGACCCCCGACGGCTATCGCGAGTACGGCGCGCACTGCTCGTGCACCGCCTTCGCCCGCTACGAGACCTGCAAACACCTGTGGGCGACGCTCCTCGAGGCGGACTCCCGTCGCTTCTCCTGGCTCGCCGAGGCCCAGCCCGGCTACCTCGTGCCGCTCGAGCTGTCGGACCTTCTCGAGCAGGACGACGAGGCCGAGGGCGTCTCGAGCAACGGCAACGGCCACCGGCGGCCCGCCTCGAGCTGGCGGACGCGTCTTTCCGAGGTGCGCGCGACGATGCGCGAGAGCCTCGGCTCCGACGCCGCGGTGGCAGACTTCGAGATCCTCTACGTCCTCGACGTCGACGACGCCGTGACCCAGGGCACGCCGGTCATCGAGCTCGCCTCGCGGCGGCGGCGGGCCAACGGCGAGTGGGGCACGCTCCGCGCCTTCCGCCCCGCTCCGGAGGAGCTGCTGCGGCTTTCGGAGCCCTTGGACCGGCAGATCCTCGGCGCCCTCCACGGCGCGCGGCCCGAGAGCGATCGCAACCGCTACAGCTTCACCTCCGCCGACGAGGTCACCCACCGCTATCTCCTCGACGGAGCCAACGCCGGGCTCCTGGTGCCGCTGCTGTGTAGCACCGGACGCTTTTTCCTGCGGCACGGCGGCGACCTCGACCCGCGCCCCCTCGAATGGGATGCGGGAGAGCCCTGGGTGCTCGGTCTGGCGGTCAGCGAGGGCACGGACGGCACCGAGGTCCGCGGCTACCTCGAGCGCGGCGGTGACCGTATGGACCTCGGCGAGCCCGAGCTCTTGCTGATGTACGGCCAGGTCTTCGCCTGCGGCCGGGCGGCCCCCTTCGACCCGCGCGGCGCCTTCGCCTGGGTCACCCTGCTGCGCGAGGCCGGCGTCATCCAGGCCACCACCGACGAGCGCGACGCACTCATCGAGGGCATCCTCGACCTGCCGGCGCAGCCGCTGCTCGACCTGCCCGAACCGTGGGCCCAAGGCTCGCCACCGGCGCCGCGGCCCCGGCTCGAGGTCGAGCGCGTCGGTCGCAACAGCGGCGAGCGCCGGCGGATCGGTTGCCGGCTGCGCTTCGATTACGGCGGCGCCCTGGTCGACGCCGGCGAGCCGCGGCAGATCCTCCGCCGCCCCAACAGCCGCGAGCTCTTCAGCCGCGACCTCGAGGCCGAGGGGGTCTATTTCGCACGGCTCCTCGGTCTCGGCGCCCGGCGCGCCCCGGCCCTCGACCGCGAATACGCCGCCTACCTGGTCCCGACCCGTTTCCCCGAGCTGGTGCGGATCCTGGTCGGCGAGGGCTGGGTGGTGCGCGCCGACGGCAAGATCCACCGCCGGCCGGGACCGATCCGCATGAGCGTCGCCTCCGGCGTCGACTGGTTCGACGTCCACGGCGAGGTCCGCTTCGACGATCAGGTGGTCTCCCTCCCCGCGCTGCTGGCCGCCGCGCGCTCCGGCGGCGGCACCGTGCGCCTGGGCGACGGCTCGGTGGGCCTGCTCCCCGAGGAATGGCTCGAACGCTCGGGGATCCTCGCCGCCTTCGCGCACCAGGAGGGCGACGAGCTGCGCTTCGCGCGCTCGCAGGGCTTCCTCCTCGACGCGCTCCTGGCCGCCGCCGAGGTCGAGCCCGAGCTCGACGCGGGCTTCGCCGAGTTCCGTCACCAGCTCGCCCATTTCGAGGGCATCGCACCGGTCCACGAGCCCGACTC
The DNA here is from genome assembly GCA_020439725.1 of Acidobacteriota bacterium. Classification (GTDB taxonomy): domain Bacteria; phylum Acidobacteriota; class Thermoanaerobaculia; order Multivoradales; family JAHZIX01; genus JAGQSE01. The sequence continues at coordinate 397 of JAGQSE010000770.1, read as the reverse complement.
CTTCGTCGGCACGCTCCGCGAGTATCAGCGCCACGCCCTCGGCTGGTTCCGCTTCCTGCGCGAGTTCCATCTCGGCGGCTGTCTCGCCGACGACATGGGGTTGGGCAAGACGGTCCAGGTGCTCGCGCTCCTCGAGCAGCAACGGCTCGAGCTCGGCGACCAGCGCCGGCCGAGCCTGGTGGTCGTGCCACGCTCGCTGGTCTTCAACTGGATCGCCGAAGCGAGGCACTTCGCACCCCGGCTCACCACCCTCGACTACACCGGCGCCCAACGCAAGGAAGAGCAAAGCCGCATCCGCCAGTGCGACATGGTGGTCACCACCTACGGCATCCTGCGGCGCGACATCCTCGACCTCAAGGAGATCGACTTCCAGTACGTGGTGCTCGACGAGGCGCAG
>JAGQSE010000769.1 GCA_020439725.1 Acidobacteriota bacterium | reverse complement strand
GCGACGCGACGCCGAGCCGGGAGGATCAGCTGTTTACCCGGCGGGTGGTCGAAGCGGGGAAGGTGCTGGGGGTTGAGGTGGTGGGGTCGGTTGTGGTGGGCGGGCGGGGGGCGTGGCGAAGTGTCGGCTGAAGACGCGTTCGCAGATCTACTAACGACTCGTCTTGCATTCGTCAGCCCCGAAGCCTAGCCCCCAAATCCCTCAACACGCCCAGCGCCGATCCCTCAGCTGGTGCAAATCTCGACAGTATCCAGGTTCTCTTGGCCGGTAGCTCGAGGAAGACAATCCTCACAGCTCTCATCTTGGATGCCTGCGAAGCGACCTTCGGTTCGAGACCTCCTCAGAAGCTGCCGCGGAGGAGGTGTCGTCTTGTGCACCTCCTACGGCGGAGCTCCACCGACTAGTGCCCCCGCTCTCGAAGCCGTCTCCAAAGATCAGATTGGGAATGACCCACGTGTCGATTGTCGCGCTGTTGTTCAAAGAGTTAGGGTCGTCGAGGCCGGTCGGCGCCTCCACTGTGGCGGTATTCTCCAGCATTCCGGGAGCTCCCATCGCAACCGTTCCGGTCGCCAGAAACGTGACGAAGCCGCGACTTGGCAAGTTCACTGCTTCCATGATGTCGCCTCTCCCCGATGAACCGCAAGCTGTACAGACCCACGTCGGATCCAGAAACTCTGGCGGAAAGATGTCAGTGACGATCGCCCCGACGACGGGCTCGGGGCCATAGTTGATCACCGTGATGGTGTAGGTCAGGGGCCACCCGTCGCCAACGACGGCGCCGCCATCGGTTTTCGTGATGGCAAGATCAGCGCCACCTACCTGGGTGACTTCAAGCTCTGTATTGTTCGAGCTGTCGGCATCGGCCTCGAAGGCCTCGACGGAAGCCTGATTGACGATCGTTCCCTGCGAGCTAGGAGCGTCGACGAAAAGGTCAATGGAGGAGCTCGAACCTGGGTCGAGCTGGTCTAAGTGACAGGTCACTAGCCCCGCCGACTCATGGCAGCTCCAGTCGGTTCCCCCACCTACAACATAGCCACTTCCCGTGGGCAACGTATCGGTTACTCTGATGTCAGTAGCAGTGTCCGGTCCGAGGTTGACGACCACCGCAGTGTACCGAAGGAGTTGGTCCTGTCCTACCGGGTCCGGGGCATCTCGAAGCGAGAGCGCGAGGTCTGCAGAGCCGGGCGCGATCAACGCAGTTGTGGTCGCAGGCAGATCCACCGGCACTCCGCTTGCAGGTAGTTCCTCTGCTACGAAGTCAAACCACGAGACATTACCTCTGTTGTCGACCGCCTGGATCACGTAGGTAATCTCGGTAGCCTCGGACACGGAAATCTCGCCCGTCCACACCGAGCCGTCCGACTCAAGCTCCACGGGCACCCATCGCCCTTGACCGTTTTCGTCGAGGCTGTGGTCTGTGAAGACCACCAGGACTCTCCAAACCCCACCGGCGTCCGAAGCGGGGACAGCCCAGCGCACAGCTGTCCCTCCTACCTCGTGGTAGACATCACCGAACGTCGGAGCGCCAAATTCGGGACCGCTGCGGTCACAGTTTCCCGCACCGCTAGCCGTATTGTTGAAGAAGAACATCTCGAGATCTACATTCCGATAGGTCCGGTGGATCGAGTAGCTCGGGATCGGGTCATCGTTTTGAAGAACTTCACCCACCGGCACGACCACGCTGCTGACTTCGAGATCACTTGCACTGCACGCCGGATCGGCACCTCCGAGAGCCCTCGGCGGTCGAGGCTTGAGCAAGATGTGGCGAGGAGTGGCCCCGTGGTTCGAACCATCGCCACCATTGGAGACAAGTTCTGCGAAAATCGGCTCCCACCCCTGCTCCTCGTCGTAAGTCCCGCCCGCCCAGAGGACGCCATGCTGGCTGGTGCCGGAAAGCCGAGATGAAAAGACAAAATACGGCTCGATCGGTAGGTCTGTCGAGCCCGTAGCAACACCATTCAAGGTGTAGTAGCAACCCGCGGGCTCGCCAGGAGCAGGGTCAGGACAACCGGGTTCGCTGATCGACTCGCCAAGGGCGTTGCGTTTTGCGAAGACTCCACTCGCGGTAAGGTCGAACAGCACCCGGGTACTGACCAAGAATGGCGGAGGTGGTGGACCACCAAGGGCCGAAAGGCGGCGTGACCGGATCGGTCCAGAAGTTCCCGAAGGGGACCCTAGTTGCTTGAGCGTTGGCGCCAACCCCTTGAAGCCCGACCTGCCGACGGCGGCCTGCTCATCTCCACTCAGGAGCTTGAACATAGGGAAGCCATAGAGTGCCCATTGCATGAGAGTTTTCTCATCGTAGGCGTCGAAGCGTTGCGCTTCGAGATGGTACCGAATCTTGGCGGTACGGGCCGCGTGCCCCACCACGACAGGGCCACCGCGGCTGAGCTCCTCGGTAAAGATCTGGACGAGGCGTTCCCCGTAGCCGATGCCATGAACCAATCCCCAACCGTAGCCGGTACTTCCGAGATAGGCCCCCGCGCCCCGGGAAAGAGCTGTCTGAGCGACGTCCAAGGAATGATCCTGGTCCAGGGCACAAGAGCCCGGCACCGAGAGGCCCGAGTGGCAGCCCACGGAATAGATGACGCTGCCTGCCAGATCCAAAGCGCCAAGGGTGGGGCTGCCGCAGGCATCCGAACCATAGATGTCCGACATGGGTAGGCCTTGAATGTCACTCACGCTCATGCCGGGAACGCCCAACTCGAAGTGGGTCGCATGACCGTTCAGGCTCGAGACACCGTACGGGTCGCCACCGTTGCCCCCCAAGTGGGCACGGAGCTCGGCGACCCTGTCGGGAACAACTGGCAGGTTCCATGTTGGCGTCAGGAGCGTTCCATCAACGGGCGCCAGCGACCCGTCATCTGATCCAGCCCCCAGAAAGGCCTTCCAGCGATCGCGGATCAGCCGGCCCGAGTCGATCAGGAAGTCGTAACCAGTCGTCAGGACCTTATGTCCAGTGACAGGGTCCCTGGCGCCTAGATCCAGAACGCCATCGTGGCTGATAAAGCTGGCAATCGATGAGGTGATCTCGGCCGGTGTCTCGACGAGACGGCCCAGGCTAAGCTCGGGGAGGAAGATCTGGCCTGTCAGCGCCTGCGGCCAGACTCGGTCTCTCACCGCTAAAGGATCATCCGAGAGATAGCGGTCGTCCGCCAGCGCCAAAGCGACAGTGGATCCTCCCTGAATCGTCAGCTCGCTATCTGGATCGTCCGAAGGGTAGTTCGATTCAGGGAAGAGTGCGGCCCGATCCTGGATGCGTGTCATCGGTACGATGCGATCGTCACCGATCACGATGACGTATTCAGTTTGTGGGTAAATCTGATTCGCTAGGCTCGTAACGACATCATGGATGCCGTCGAGCTCCCCAGAAGTACAATCAGGCGGAAGCGAGTGGTTGATATCCGAGTGACAGCCAAGCAGGACGAGATTCGCCTTCGTTGCACTAGCCGGGTCGGCATCCCATTCGGCATAGAGAGTCTGCAGGTCGGTTACGCCCGCAAGGTCCACGACGATACCGTTGACAGCAGGATGGTCAGCCAGGTCGGCTACCGCGACCATGAAGTTGTGGAGCTCCTCGGGAGTCATCCCGAACGTATCCTCCATCCGCGCCGAGTTCAGCAGGATCACGGTGTCTACAGAGTCGGGATTCGGCTCGACTATGTAAAAGGGATTCGCACTCTCGCTCATCGCAGTCAGTCCCGCATGGTCCGTCACCTTCACCTGGATCTTGTACAGAGAACCAGCCTGACCGGAAGGCGGAGAGGTGGGTACTGTGTATTCGAGGCTCGTAGTCGTCTCTCCCGGGTAAGTGCACCCGCCACCTGTACCAAAAACGGCTGGCAAGCCGCCTCCCGTGGGCGTTGGGAGGTAGCTGGCCCCGCCATCTACCGAGTACACCAAGGAGACCTCGACCCGGCAGACCCGGATATTGTCGTCCATCGACCAGGTCACGATTTCGGTGCTGCTCCCGGTTTCCCCTCCTGAGAGAAGCCAATACTCCCCTCCATCTGGACTTACGACCTCTGCAACCGGCTCTTCGTCGTCAGCCACCACCAGCAAGGCAGCCTCGGTTGGCTGACTCATACAGCCACTGTCCATCACTACGCGGTACCGATTGCCCGACATACTTGGGGTGACCGGCGGGGTGGCGTAGCTGGGTCCCGTTGCGCCCGGAATCTCAACCCATCCAGAGCCCTCCATCCCACAGGTAGTAGCATCACCGACACACTGTTGCCACTGATAGAATCGAGCGCCACTTCCAGAAACCTCTCCAAATGTGGCCACCTCTCCCTCTGCTACAACAACATCCTGGGGATGAGTAGTGACTGCCAGACTGCACTCGAGTTTTACGAGCTTGGACTCGCTGGGAATTCCGTTGGAGAAGACGGTGAGTAGGTGCCAGCCAGGATCAAAGACAGGAGGAATGCCGGTGACCGTCAGAGTGCTCGTCTCTCCGGCACAGAACCCTAAGGGGTTAGCGGGATCTAAGTCATTGGGACAAAAGGCTGGAAGGGGGCCCAGCTCTAGCCAGGCCTGACGACCGTTCTCGATTCCCCGGAGCTGCACCATTGGTACGTTTGAAGATGAACTGGAAGCAGTACTTCCACTTCCCTCTGAATCGCCACCGAACCCAATGCCCGTCACATCAAAGACCTCGTCGTATCGGACTATGGGCGGCACTGCCCCAATCGCTGGCCTACGTGCCTGAGGCCACAAACCTACGGGATATCTAGGAGCCTCTGTTGGGTCCAATGAACTGCTTCGCCCACCAGTAAGAATTAGCTCGCCTGATGTTAGCAGCGTTGCCTGGTGCAGATGGCGCGTGTACCCGGAGGATGTAAGCTCCCACTGCGGGCTCTCCGGGTCGAAGATCTCCGAATAGCTGACCGGACTGCCGGTGCTATAAGAGAACCCTCCAGATACAACAACTTGACCCAAAGGAAGCAGCGTAGCGCGGGCACCATGGCGGGCAAATTCCAGGTCAGATGAGTTTACCCAGACGCCCGTATCGGGATGATAGATCTCCGTTGTGGCCAGTGTGATCGTTCCGTCCTGTTGCCCTCCAGCCAGTAAGAACTCTCCGGAGGGCAGCAGCACGGCGGCGGGACTGGAGCGGCGCTCGGAGAGTGGACAAGGGCTCTCCGGATGCGCACTCGCATTTGGGGCGCACAAATTCAAGTCCGTGTCTCGTGAGGAGACTATCTGCCTTGACATTGGGTTGATAATCTCAACACTCGAAAGTGCACCGTCGTAGTTTTCGCCCCCGGCGATCAGAACCCGCCCATCAAGAAGTAGCTGCGCGACGTGATTTGCCCTCCCTTCCCGGAGATCACCGATTGAGCGCCATGTGTTTGACAGCGGGTTATAGGCCACGACCAAGGTCCGGAATCTATTAGGTTGCAAGCCAAATCCCCCTGCAACAAGGACTTCACCTGACGGAAGCAGGGTGGCGGTATGCTGATTTCTATTCTCACCAGGCGGCGCCGCGGCGAGCCAGCTATCGGTATCTGGATCGTACAGCTCCGCAGAAGGCTCCCTGTCAGAGGGTTCTCCGAGCAGGAAAACGCGCCCAGATGGAAGTAGTGTGGCCGACGACCAAGTGTGATAAAAAAGTGGTGAGGTAACTGTATGAGCTGCGCGCTCCCAGGGATCATAAACCTCTGCACCCGGAGTGCCCTGTAACCCTGCGCCGCCTGCGATGAGCAATTGCCCCGAGGGTAGAAGTACCGAGGAATGATACCAACGCTTATAGATACTGCTTTGTCGGTCCCAGGCGGCCTCCTGAGCGTCGAACATTTCTGCAGAAGCCAAGACCGTCGGGCCTCCTCCTCCCGCAACTAAGACTTTCCCAGAAGGCAGAAGCGCCGAGGTATGCCCACCTCGAGCTGTCAAAAGCGCGGGGCCTTCGCTCCAGGATCCAAGCTCTGGATCATAGTCTTCTACTGAAGATACTGGTCCGGAGCTGTCCTCTCCGCCTACGATCAGTACCCGTCCTGAGGTGAGCAGGGTTGACGAGTGCCGCCAGCGCCTCCCCGCTGATTGGCCGGTCAGAGTCCGTTCCCCCGTTTGCGGGTTTAGGAGTTCGACTGTGGTCGATTCTGAGACGGGAGTTCCAACCCCACCCCAAAACAAGACATTACCGCTCGGCAGCAAGGTTGCCGTATGAAGGTATCGTGTATAGAAGAGCTGCGTCGAGTTTTGCCAACTGTTACTCGTCGGAGAGTAGATCTCTGTTGAGGCAAGGGCTACATGAAAGCCAGGAGAGGATCCATCACCTCCGCCACCAGCCACAAGTACATTTCCATTCCTTAGAAGAGTCGCCGTATGCTGCGAGCGGCCTTCAAGAAGCGGAGGGCCAGGAAGCCAGGAGCCCAGGGCTGGGTCAAGAACTTCGACATCGGCTAGGTGATCGTCGCCCGCTCGCCCTCCTATGATCATGAGTATGCCACTTGGAAGAAGAGTGGCTGTGTGGTCATACCGGGCATGCTGAAGAGGCGAGATAGTTGCCCATCGCTGAATCTGAGGGTCGAAGATTTCGACGCTAGCGAGCGCGCCTCCTGGTCCGGTCCCACCTGCGATCACGACCTCCCCGGTAAGGAGCCGTGTGCCCGAGTGGCCGGACCGTGCCTCCGACAGCGGCGGAACCGAGGTCCATGAGCCGGTGGCAGGATCATAGAGCTCGGAGCTCGCCAATGGGTTACCGCTGGGATCCAAGCCTCCGACGACGAGCACCTCCCCGGAGTCGAGAAGGGTGGCAGTATGCCCCGAACGTCCAGCGAACATAGGAGTCCCACTCCGCCAGACGCCTTGCGCTTGGACATGAGAAGCGCTCATCCCCATGCCGGCCAGAATCAGCATGGCCATATAGCGATGCATAAGCTCTCCTTCGCGCGCATTCGCAGAAGATATACCACACGGTTGCGAAGGCGCGAGTGATCGAGCTACGATCCGGCTAACATCGGGATCGCGCTGTCCGTTGCTCTTGCCGGAGGGATACCCGCACGCGCCATGACCGCATCCGGCCGGGGCACGGCAGGTGAGCGGAGCTGGAGCCGGTAAGCAAAGAGGAGGGAGGAAGGATGAAGCTGGTCAACTTGAATCAGTTCCTCGTACGACTCCCTGCTCCAGAGCTACGGGTACTGGCCAAGCAAGTTGGTCTCGACAGTGAAGCCGTTAGTGGCAAGACGAAGGCCCAACTCGTCGAGCTGCTCCTTTCCGAGCGCACTCCCCACGAGATCGGCTCGGCCTTCAGCGCGATCCTGAAGCAGAGCAAACCTTCTCGATGGCTCCCTCTTTTCTTTCTCGCGACCCTACATTCGCGGCACCTCCTCTACAACTCAATCGCAGTCATAGGCAGCGCTGCTAGCGTTCTGGGCCTCGTTGTCACTTTCGTTCTCTCGTATCCTTCGTGGAGGAGTGAACCGGGAACCATAGAGGAGCCTCCGGTATCCATCGGTGTGCTGAGTTTCGCCAACGCTTCCGGCTCGCATTCGTTCGATTGGGCGTCGCAAGCGATCCCGATGATGCTTCAGTCAGCTCTGTCCAGTACGGAGTCCTTTCGAGCAGTGGGCGACTGGGAGGTTCCCTCGTCAGCGCTCAAGCCGGCACCTTCCGACGTGCCCCCTCCTTCTCGGCGCCGACAAGCAGCAGAGCGGCTTGCGGTCGATTTGTTGCTCACGGGCGAGATCCTCGAGGCAGGACCCACTCCCGAGCATGAGATGACCATTCGAGCCTCCCTGGTGAAGGGGACCTCGGAGAAAGTCCTTTTCTCAAGACCTTATTCGGACCTGCCCAAGAATGCCTCAGCGATCGCAGAGAGACTTGCGGCCGATATCAGGGCCGCAGTTCCTGGCAGCAGAGCCCCGAGCACCGAGGAGAGGCTGATGGTTGAGGCTTACTTTCCCAGCTCGCCCGAAGCTTTCTCCGCTCTTTTTCAGGGCATCTTCCATCTTAGGGAATACAATCTCGACGAAGCCATTCCATTCCTCAGGAAGGCGGTGGAGTTGGCAGGAAACCACCCGCTACCGGCGCTGGAGCTTGGGCGGGCTTTGCTGGATGCCGGTGATCTGGACGACGGTATCGAGAAGGCAGAGCACGCCCTGGCGCTTTCGGAGGTCTGGCTCTCGCCACAACGGGAGCGCTTCCAAGCTTCATGCCTTGAAGCTGCTGGTAGATGGGCGGAGGCCTCGAAGCTGCTCAAGCCCCTTGTGGAAGAGTCGCCCTACGACGTGTCCCTCTCGCTCCGACTCGCAGAAGACCATCTTGAATCGGGGGAGACAGTCGAGGCTTTGGGAGTTTTAGACAGGCTTCTCGCTCTTCCACCGCCCATGTCGGCCGATCCGCGGATCCCCTATGGCCTGGCCACGGTATACCTGGCGCGAGCCGACTATCAGAAAGCTCTTCTCCAAGCTCAAAAGGCTCGGAAGCTGACACGGGCTCTCGGTGCACCGCTGATGGAGGCTCGCCTAGCTCTCGTCGAGGCCCTGGCATCCGAAGGACTGGGAGATAACCCCCGTGCTTCTGTAGCTGCTGACGAGTCCATCGAGCTCATGAGAGAGGCAGGACTGCCGGACACTTCCAGATTCTTTCTGCAGCAGGAGGGCAATGCATATCGCGTTCGGGGTGTAGCAGAGGCTCGGCGTGGTGCCCCAGAGATGGCTTCAAGGACCCTTGCTCTGGCCCTTGACTGCTTCAAGCAGGTCAGTGACTCTCGCGGCATGCGGGCCGTTCAGTCAGCACTACTGGCTCAGGATCTCACTCTCGTAGAGGTCGACATTCCGGCCGGTGCTCAGCAAGACTTCGCGGGTGAGATCGATGCGATGAACGAGGAGGCGATCCAGTACCACGAGCGAGGAGACCTGGACCGTGCGGCAGCAGGCTATCGTGCGGCCCTCGATCACTCCTCGAAGTTAGAGAATCCGGAGTTCTTCGCGCTCTTGCTCACAAACCTCGGCGAGATCTATTTTCTAGAGGGGCAGTTGGATAGAGCGTTTCTCAAACATGACGAGGCAAGGCGCATGGATGAGGAGCTTGGCGATGCTATCGGATTAGCCTACGATTTTCGCCGCTTGGGTCTGGTCTTTGCCGCAAGAGGCGAGCAGGACGAGGCAAGGCGGTGGTATTCCGAGGCCCTTAGTCTTCAGGAACGAGACGCCGATCCGTGTCCGGCGGCGGAGACGAGACTGTACCTTGCGGAGTTGGAGAGGGCCGAGGAGAGATTCGACTTGGCCGAGATCGAGGCTCGCCAGGCACTTCGAGCGATGCATCGCGATGCTCCTCGGAAAGCGTGCAGCCTCGAACCGCTTGCAAAGGCGGTCCTCGCTCGCATCCTTATCTCCAAAGGAGAAATGGATACCGCCCAACAGCTTGCCCAGGATGCCAAGAGCCAGCTCTCCGAGTCTTCACCGGTATGGGTGAAGTTTCCCGTCCTTATGACGGCAGCCGTCTCTCAGGCGATGGCAGGGCCGGCCACTGACACAGGCGGCCCACAACGGGAGCTGGAGAGCCTGTCTGCGAGCTGCAAAGCACTAGGACTCGCGACGTGCTATTTGAACGCTCGCTTGGCCCTCGGGCAGGTCCTGGTAGCCGGCGGGGCGGGGCAGGACGCCATCCTGACTCTGCGACCCCTGGAAGAGGAGGCGAGACGCAGTGGGTTTGCGCTGATCGCCAACCAGGCGGCTCTCCTGCTGGATCAGGCGAGGTCTCTGGGCAATGGAAGCGCTTGAGCCTGGATTGAGCGGAGGGATCTACACCTGACCGCCCCCTGGCGCTCGAGCTGAGGCAGTCGGCCCGAACTCGGTTTTGGCACTCCTCCCCCAGGCTTGACGACAAGGCAGGGTGTGACCGAGATCTCTTGGGAGTGTCATTAGCGGCGGAACCGACCTGCGTCTTGGCGGCATCTCCCGATGTTGCGCGATCACTATGAGATGCGGATAGATTGGCCGCTCTGTTCCAACCCGGTAAGCTAGCCTCCCAGGACTTAACACCCGATCCTCGAAGCCTCGAGCCCAGGGATCGCTGCGGGACGATGCCCGACGCTGTCGATGGCTCGAGCGTGTCGGTCCGCATGAGGAACCAACGGAGCAAAGCTTGGCCCAGCTAGAGCACATCGAAGCAATCGAGAGGCGCCTTTGGGGTGCCGCGGATACGTTGCGGGCGAACTCGAACTACGCCAGCAACGAGTATTTCCTGCCGGTGATGGGGCTGGTGTTTCTGCGCCATGCCTACAGCCGCTACCTGGCGGTGAAGGGCGAGATCGAGGCGAACCTGCCGACCCGGGGTGGGAAGCGGCGGGCACTGTCGAAGGAGGACTTCTCGCAGAAGGGGGCGATCTTCCTGCGGCCCGAGGCGCAGTTCGATTTCCTCGTCGGCCTGCCGGATAGCGAGGACCGCGGCGAGGCCCTGATTCGGGCGATGGAGTCGATCGAGGAGGACTACCAGACGCTCCGCGGCGCCCTGCCCAAGGCGGAGTACCAGGAGCTCGACAACGGAGTTCTGGGGCAGCTGCTGCGGACGCT
>JAGQSE010000768.1 GCA_020439725.1 Acidobacteriota bacterium | reverse complement strand
GCCAGGACCTCGCAATCCGCCGCTACCGCGATCTTCCTGATGGTCATCGCCACCCTGTGGTTCGGTTGTTCCAACGCCGCCCGCGAGATCGTCGCCGAGCAGGCGGTCTTTCACCGCGAGCGGATGGTCAACCTCAAGGTCTCCTCCTATCTGATCGCCAAGCTCGCGATGCTCGGCCTCCTGGGTCTCGTCCAGTGCAGCGCCCTCCTGCTGGTGGTCGGACAGGGCTGTGCGCTGGTCGGAGATCGGTGGCGAACGCTGTTCCTCCTGTGGCTCGCCGCCCTGGTCGGAACGGGCCTCGGTCTCGGTCTGTCCGCCATCGCCAGGACGTCGGAGGTCGCCATCTCCCTCGTGCCGTTGGTGCTCCTGCCCATGGTCGTCCTCGGCGGCGCGATGCAGCCGGTCCATGGCCTCAAGCAACCGGCAAGGTCCCTGGCTCAGGCGATGGCGTCGCGGTGGGCCTTCGAAGGGTTGATCGCTCTCGAGGGCGCCGCGCGGCCCGGGGTTCTCTCCCCGGTCGGACCGACCCTGGAAGCGGGTACCTCCCCTCGAGCTACCGGCGGGCTCGCGAGAGCGGTGGTCAAGAAGGTCGACCTTGCGGAGCACTACTTCCCCCTGACCGAGCGCAACCCACCGAGCGCCGGTGCTCGCGCCCTCGCCACCATGTTCTTCGGTCTCGTCACGGCGATCGCCTGGATCCTTCGCCTACGGGGCCGCAGCCGTTGAGGCGCTGCCAGCCTCACCACTTCCCATCGGAACCCACGGAGGAAACCCTGATGAAACGGATCCTGCTCGGCGCCCTTGTCCTGGCCTGCACCCTCGCCTCCACCCCACAGCTCCTGGCGTCGGAAACCCAAAACCTTCGCTTCACGGTGATGGTCTCGAAGTTCGAAAACCAAACACCGTTCCAAGGCCAGCTGGACCTCGGCAACTCCTGGCGGACGATCATGACCGGTGCCCTGGGAAAAAACCCTCACTTCATCGTCGTCAGCGAAAGCGACATGCGGCAAGAAGCGATCAAGACCCAGACCTTCGATGCCTCCGGTGTCACCACCCAAGGCCACACCACGTCCCAGCGAGGAAACCTGACTCCCGCGCAGCTTCTGGTCAAGGGAACGATCACCCACTACGAAACGAAGAAGGGGAATAACAAAGGGATCTGGAAATCTCACAACGTCGAGATCGGCGGCACCCAAGAGGGGAGCGAGATCAAAGCGACCGTCCAGCTCATCGATGCCAGCACCGGTACGGTGATCGTAGCGAACAACTTCACCGGCAAATCGAAGAAGCGAGGGGTCGGAATCACCTTTCGCAAGAACCAGACCGAAGGGGATCTGAGCACCGAGCGAAACGACAGCGTCTCCCAAGCCATGATCGACGCGATCGACCAAACCATCGCATGGATGGTGACGAAGCTGCCCTCGATTCCCTGGCGCGGCGAGATCATGCTCATCGACGGCGACACCTTCGTCGTCAACCGGGGAACACGCGAAGGTGTCGAGACCGGCGAGATCTTCGTCGCAGGCCCCATCAAGATCCTCCGCGACCCGGATACGGGAGAGCTTCTCGACGTCCACGTCGACGAGCAGGCTCGACTTCGTGTCGATCGAGTGAGGGAGAAAGTGTCCTATTGCTCGGTGGTCGCCGGTGACGCTTCGCTGATCCAGGAAACCATGGGTGTTACCCGAACTTCGCTCTAGGGAGCCGGGGAGGAGCCACCGATGAAACTTTCGACAGCAACTTGCCAGATCTGCCTTCTGGTCCTCCTGGCCGGTCCCACAGCGCCCACGGTAGCCCAGGACCTGGACCTCTCCAAACAAGCGGTCGTCAAGGTGGAAGCCGAAGGGCGGACCGGCTCCGGATTCATCGTCGATATCCGCGAGTCGGACGTCGTGATCGTGACTGCCTACCACGTCGTCGGTGAAGCCGGGGACGTCAGGGTCACGTTCTTTCGAGATCCCCAGGTGTCCGTCCCCGCGACGATTCTCAGCAATCAACACGAGTTGAAGAATCGCGGGCTGTCGGTGCTCCGGGTCCCGACCAGCGACAGCCGTGGACTCGGCAGCCTCACCTTCAGTCAAGACGTCAAGCCCGACGTCGGCCAGCCGGCCTACGCCATCGGCTTCTACGGTGCCGGCAGGCTGCCCTGGTCATCGACCCTGGCGACGCTCCTCGGGAACTCTGACGAAGGCCTTCTCTTCACCGGTGCCATCGAGGAGGGCAACTCCGGCGGTCCGCTGGTGCAAGGCGGCGAGGTCGTGGGAGTGGTGTGTGAGAAGAGCCGCGCGGAAACGCACTGGGCCGTCTCCGCCAAGAGGGCCCAAGACTTCCTCGACAGCATCGGAGGACTCCCGCCCATCCACTGCAAAGCTCCACGCCTGCCGAGCGCGGAGTGCTCGGATCGGATCCCCATCGATCGCACCTCCTGCGACTACATCCAGCACGCCAACCGGCTCTACCGGGACCGGCTCTACGATCAGGCCGTCACGGAGTACGACAAAGCCATCACCCGGAAACCAAAGCTCGCGGTGCTGTTCAACAACCGCGGCGTCGTGCGGCTGACCCAATTCGATCTCGACGGCGCCAAAGAGGACTTCGACAAGGCCCTCGAGCTCGATGAGGACTACCCCGACGCACAGATCAACCTGCTCCTGCTGAAACAGTACCGAAGCTACCTCGGCTACCTCGAGAAGCTCCGCCAAGGGCAGGAAGACCCCCCGTCGACCGCCGGCGCCATGCTCGACCTGATCCGCATCGCCGGCAAGGCCCTGCGGGGATCCGGTGGTCTCGAGAACGGCGACTCCAGCGGTGATCTGACCAAGACCATCCTCAAGCTGGCCGGCGATCTGGCCCGCCAGCGCGCGGACACGTGGGAGCTCGACCAGCGGCTCCGGGACCGTGTCGCCGGCAAGAACCCCTGCTATGGCGGGGATCTGGTCGGTGGCAACGAGGAGCTGACCACAACCTGGATTCGATATCTGGAACGCCTGATGGCCGAGGTCGGCGGCACCAACCCATAGCCCGGCCTGCCGGTTCGGGCGTCCCCTCTGGATTCACCAGCCAAGAAAGGAATCACCATGTTCTGCCAGCACTGCGGACACCAGATCGCCGCCGACGCCGAAGCCTGCCCCTCTTGCGGCGCGCGGGCCAGGAGCCCCCTGGCCGATGTCGCTTCGGAGGTCCGAGAGAAAGGCATCGTCGCGGCGAAGGACGTCGTCTCGAGCCTCGTCCCGATATTGATCGACCCGAGCACCGCGCCCGCCAGGATCTCCCGCGAGCTGGGCGAAAGCCGAAGCCTCGGAGTCGGGGTCGCGCTGTGCTTGGGCTTTGCGCTCGTTGCGCCCCTCGGCCTGGTCTTCGGCTTCGCGGTCCCCGCGGCGCCGGAGCTCGAGCTGACCTTTGAGCGGAACGGTCTGTACGCCGCTCTGGTCTTCCTCCGGTTCCTCACCGTTCCCACCGGCCTCGCGTTGGCGAGCTTTGCGCTGCGCAAGCTGTTCCGAGCCAGCGGCCCCCTCGCCGGCGATCTCCTGACCGCCGGGATCGCGGTCCTCCCGCTGGGTCTCGTGATCGGCGGGGTCGGTCTTCTCGGGGTCGAGCGACCCGCGGTGACCTTCGCTCTCCTCTTCGCGGCCCTCTGCTACCTGATCGTCTGCCTGTACACGGGCATGACTTCCGTCGGTGGCCTCGATACGAAGGTCGGCACACCGGCCGTTCCGGTCTTGCTCGCCGGGATCTCGTGGCTGTGGCTCAACCTCTGACTCCGCCGCCACGGACCAGAAACGCGTCGAACCGGCATTTGCCCGCGTCCTTCGGAGAGGGCGCGGGCCGTCTAGTCTTTGGCGAGACCTCGTAGCTGGCGAGACCTCGTAGCCGGCGAGACCTCCTAGCTAGCGGGACCTTGTCTTGTCTGGAGAGAGAAGCGGTCTTGTCTGGAGAGAGAAACGATGGTGCCCAGGGGCGGAATTGAA
>JAGQSE010000767.1 GCA_020439725.1 Acidobacteriota bacterium | reverse complement strand
GGCGGAGCGCCGGCAGGTCCTCGTCACCTGGAATGAGCGTCCCGCGCCGCCGGCCGACGCGCGGCTCGAGGAGCTCTTCTTCGCCCAGGCGCAGAAGACCCCCCAGGAGATCGCGCTGGTGGCCGGGGCGGTGCGCTGGAGCTACGCCGAGCTGGCGGCGCGGGTCCAGGCCCTGGCACGCCGGTTGGTCCAAGCCGGCGTCGGCCCCGAAACCACCGTCGGCGTCTGTCTACCAAGGAGCGAGGACCTGGTGGTGGCGCTCCTGGGCGTCCTCGCCGCTGGCGGCGCCTACGTGCCCCTCGACCCGGCCTATCCGCGCGAGCGCGTGGCGGTGATGCTCGAGGACTCGGCGGCGCTCCTGGTGATCGGTGACGACACCACCTTGGAGCTTCTGCCCGAGACCTCGGCGCGGCGGGTGGCCTTCTCCGAGCTGGTGGCGAAGCCCGCGGTCGGTGAAGAACCGGTTCCACCGGCGGCCGCCTCGCTGCCCGGGCACCTGGCCTACCTGATCTTCACCTCGGGCTCGACGGGCCGGCCCAAGGCGGTGGCCATCGAGCACCGCTCGGCGGTGGCCATGGTGCGCTGGGCCCTCGGCGCCTTCCCGGCGGCGGAGCGGCGGGTGGTGCTGGCGGCCACCTCGGTGTGCTTCGACCTCTCGGTCTTCGAGCTCTTCGTCCCGCTGGCCGGCGGTGGACGGGTGGTGCTCGTCGACTCGGCTCTGGGTCTCGCCGAGCTCGCCGCCGACGAAGCGGTGAGCCTGGTCAACACGGTGCCCTCGGCGATGGCCGAGCTGACCCGCCTCGGGGCGCTCCCCGAATCGGTGCGCGTGGTCAACCTGGCGGGGGAGCCGTTGCCGCGGGAGCTGGTCGACGCGGTGCGCCGGGTGCGTCCGGGCACGCGGGTCTTCAATCTTTACGGCCCCTCCGAGGACACCACCTACTCGACGGAGGAGGAGGTGCCCGCCGACGGCACGCCGGTGACCATCGGGCGGCCGCTGCCGGGCACCCGCGCCCACCTCCTCGATCCGCGGTGCGAACCGGTGCCGGTGGGGGTGGTCGGCGAGCTCTTCCTCGGGGGTGCCGGGCTCGCCCGGGGATATTTGGGGCGGCCGGCGCTCACCGCCGAGCGCTTCGTCCCCGATCCCTTCGCCGCCGAGACCCGGGCCGGCGCCGGGGCGCGCCTGTACCGCACCGGCGACCTGGCGCGTTTCCTCCCCGACGGGCGCATGCTCTTCCTGGGCCGCGGCGACCACCAGGTCAAGGTGCGTGGCTTCCGCATCGAGCTGGGCGAGGTCGAGTCGGCGCTGCGGTCGCACCCACGGGTGCGCGAGGCGCTGGTCAGCGTCTGGGGCGAGGGTGCCGCCGACCGGCGGCTGGTCGCCCACGTCGCCCTCGAGGGCTTCGTTCCCGATCGAGACGGTTCCGGCGAAGGCGAGCGCGAGGCGGTTCGCGACCTGCTGGTCCACCTGCGCCGGAGCCTCCCCGACTACATGCTGCCGTCGGCGACGGTTGTGGTCGAGGCCCTGCCTCGGACCCCCAACGGCAAGGTCGACCGCAAGCGTCTGCCGGCTCCCGACCTCAGCCTACCGTCGGGGACGGGGAGGGCGGCGGCGTCGCCCCTCGAGGAGGTGTTGTGCGGCATCTGGGCCGAGGTGCTGGGGCGGCCCGAGGTCGGGGTCGACGACAACTTCTTCGAGCTCGGCGGTCA
>JAGQSE010000766.1 GCA_020439725.1 Acidobacteriota bacterium | reverse complement strand
GGGTGCGAGCTCAGGGCTCGAAGTCGTCGAGCCGAGAGAAGCCCGAGACGATCAGCTGCTTGGAGAGCGCCGCCAGGCAGCGATTGGTCACCTTGCGGATGCTCGACGGCTGGTAGCCGAGCTTCTCCGCCACCTCCGAGGGGCCGTACCCCAGGCCGTAGCGCAGATGCAGGATCCTGCGGCAGCGCTCGGGCAGGCGATCGACGGCCCGTTGCAGGTCGTGATGCAACGCGCGCTCCTGCTGCCCGCCCTCGGAAGGCGTGGCCATGAGCTCGAGGATGGCCGTGTCGAAGGTTTCGAAGAGCTGGCTGCGCCGGCTGCGCCAGTACATGATGCAGCGGTTGCGCAGCGTGGCGATCAGCCACGGTTCCGGCTTCTCCACTTGCGCGCGCTTGTAGACCAGGGTCAGCATGGTCTGCTGGACGAGGTCCTCGGCGTCCTGTTGCGGGATGCGATAGCGATACAGGACCTGCCGCATCTGCGGCTTCGTCTTCTCGAGGAGCTCCTCGAGCGAGAGCTCTTCCGCCGCGGTCTCCGAGGACACGGTCATCCGCGAACGTCCGTGCGACTCTCCAGGACTCCGTAGAACAGCGTCGAGAGCGCGTTGAAGGTGGCTGCGGCGACCGCGCGGCGGCCGGTTTCGAAGCCACCGGTGAGCGAGCTCAGCATGCCACCACCGCGCCGGGTCCCGGGCACCGCGAGGGTGAGATCCTCGCTGTCGAGACCCTCGATGAGCCGCGGCGGCAACTGGACGGCGGTGCTCGACCCCACGGCCTCGCCGTCGGCGCCGAGGATCACCGTCCAATAGCGCACGAAGAACAGCTCGCCGCCCTCGACTTGAACGCCATCGAGACCACTCTCGGTTGCGGCATAGAAGTGATAGGCGTCGCCGAGCTGCGAACGAAGCGCCAGGGCCCGCTCTCTCGCCAGCCCGATGGTGGCCTCGTCGCTCAACGGCAGGCCGAGGAGCCGGTCACGGATCTCGTGGGGCACCACCGCGACAGGGACGACGCGAGGCAAACGATGGCGCAAGTACTGGACGAAGCCGTCGCGCAGCCCGAGGAGCTTGTCGGGGTTGGGGCCGGCGGCGGCGACCTCGATCCCGGATTGAAGGTCGCGCCAGAAGTCCTTAGGATTCTTCGACATGGTCATTACCAGCCCGCACAACGAGACGGTCAAGGATATTCGCCGCCTGCGGCAAAGTAAAGGCGATCGGGCGCTGCTCGAAGGGCCTCATCTGCTGTCGGACGCCCTCGACGCGAAGCTGCCTCTCGAAACCGTTCTGGTGACTCCGGAAGCCCGCCAAAGACCCGACGTCGCGGCGATCCTGGCTCGCCTGCCGCGGCCACCGCTCGAGGTCGACGCACGGATCCTCGATCGTCTCGCGGACGCCGATTCACCACGCGGGCTCGTCGCCGTAGCCCGTCTGCCACGGCCCGGTCTCGACGCGCTGCCGGTGGTCTCGCAGGGGGTGTATGTCTTCGCCGAGGGGCTCCAGGACCCGGGAAACCTCGGCGCCCTGGCCCGCTCCACCGAGGCCTTTGGCGGCTCGGCGCTGGTGCTGGCGCCGGGCTCGGTGCATCCGAACCACCCGCGCGCGCTCCGCGCCTCGGCTGGAAGCCTGCTCCGTCTACCGGTGGCGACGCGCTCGAGCCTCGATGCGCTGCGGACTCGCCTGGGCGCTCTCGAGCCCCGTTGTCTGGCCCTGGTTCCCCACGGCGGGGACGATCTGCTCGGCGCCGACCTCTCGGGGACGCTGGTATTGCTCCTCGGCGCCGAGGGTCCGGGCCTGTCGGCGGATGCGCTGGACGGTGCCACCGGCCGGCTGACGATCCCCTTCGCCTCCCCCGTCGAGTCGCTCAACGCGACCGTCGCCGCCGCCGTGGCCTTGTTCGAGATCCGGCGGCGGCGGGCGACGGCGGCGGTCAACCCGCCTGCTTGAGCTCGCGGATCTTGGCGTTGAGCTCGGGCAGGACTTCGTGAAGGTCGCCGACGATGCCGTAGTCGGAGACGTTGAAGATCGGTGCCTTCGGGTCCTTGTTGATGGCGACCACCACCGATGAACCCTTCATCCCCACCAGATGCTGGATCGCACCGGAAATACCGATGGCGATGTACAGCTTGGGCGCGACGGTCTGACCGCTCGAGCCGATCTGACGGTCCCTCGGCAGCCAGTCGCTGTCGATGACCGGTCGGCTGGCGCCGATCTCGGCCCCCAGGAGCTCGGCGAGCTCGCGGGCCGGTGCCATCTTGTCCGCGCCGCCGATGCCGCGGCCGACGGCGACGATGACATCCGCCTTGGACAGGTCGACCTGATCCTCGGCCACCTCCTCGACGCCGAGGATCTCGCGGTCGGCGGTCACCTCGCCGAGGCCGAGGGCCGCGACCGGCGCGCTGCCGGTGGCGGCGGAGTCGGCGGAAAAGGCGCCCGACTGGACCGACAGCAGCACGGTTCCTTCGCCGCGCACCCGGACCCGCGAGACCATCTTGCCGGCGAGCACCGGCCGGGTGAAGACCAGACCGTCGTCGCCGTTCTCGAAGCTCGTGACCTCGGGGAGAAGGCCGGCGTCGACCCGCTGTGCGAGGAGCGGCACATAGTCGACGCTCTGGTAGGTGTGGGGGAAGACGACGAAATCGGGCCGCGCTGCAGCGAGCGCCGGGGCCAGCGCCGAGACATAGCCGCCGGGGGTGTAGTCGGCGAGGGCGGCGTGGTCCGCGGTGTGGACCGCCGCCAGGTCATAGCCGGCGATCTCGGCGGCAAGGCCGTCGATCCCGGAGCCGAGGATGACCGCTTCGGCGCTGGCGCCCAGCGCCTGGGCCAGCTGCTGACCGGCGGCGATGGCCTCGCGCGACATGCGGTGGAGCTTGCCGTCCCGGTGTTGAGTGACGATCCAGATCTTCTTCGACATCAGGTCTTCCGACATCACAGTACCCTCGCTTCGTTGCGCAGCTTCTCCACCAGCACGCGAGCGGCGGTGGCGGCATCGCCTTCGATCATCTGAGCTCCGGCGCCGGTCGACGGGAAGGCGACGGAGACCACCTCCAGCCGAGAGCCGGCGGCACCGACGACGGCAGGATCGAGGCCCAGGTCGGCAGCCGTGAGCACCTCCTGAGGCTTGCGCTTGGCCTGCATGATGCCCTTCAGGGAGGCGTAGCGCGGATGGTTGATGCCCGCCTGCACCTCGATCACCGCCGGCGTAGCGATGCGGACGATCTCGTTCATGCCGCTCTCCATCTCCCGCACAACCTTGAGGCTCGCACCGCCTTCCTCGAGCTCGACTCCCATCACCAACCAGGCGTGGGGCCAGCCCAGGAGGCCGGCGAGCACCGAGGCGGTGGCGCCGTAGCCGTTGTCGTCACTCTGGGAGCCGGTGAGAACCAGGTCGAAGGACTCTCGGGAGAGGGCCGCGTGCAGGGCCCGGGCGGTGGCTGGGGCGTCGCCGCCTTCGAAGGCCTCGTCCTGGAGGTGCACCGCCCGCTGGGCGCCCAAAGCCAGGGCCTTGCGCAGGGCCTCCTTGACCCGCGCCGGACCGAGGCTCAGGACCACTACCTCGCCGCCCGTCTTCTCGGCCAGGGTAAGGGCCTCCTCCAGGGCGTATTCGTCGCTTTCGTTGATGACGAAGGGTAGGTCCTCTTCGTCCACCCACCGGCCGTCCTTGCGCAGCCGCAGCCGCGCCTCGGTATCCGGTACCTGCTTGATGCACACCGCTATCCGCATGTTCAGAGGTCTCCGATCGATCCGCGGCCTCCGGCGAGCCCAGGAGCTCCGGTGCGGCGGCCGCGAAGATGATGTGTTCCGATGTCTTATGTAGAGGGCCGGCGGCAAGCTGCGGGCCAAGACGTCTTTACCCTACGACCCGCCTGGATTCCCGTCAAGCGCCGGTACCGGAGGGGCCGAGTCCAGCAGGCGGGCGAGGAGCGAGGGGTCCGGGTTGAAGACATAGAGCCGATCGTCGAACTTGAGGGTGGGCACCACCCTCCGGCCGCCGCTGTGCTCGATCACCAGCGCTTCGGCCCGGACGTCGGTGTCGAGGTCTACCTCGGCGTAGGGGATTTCCGCTTCCGCCAGCCTTTGCTTGACCCGGCGGCACTCCGGGCACCAGGTGGCGCTGTAGAGCATCAACTCTCCCTGAGCGAAGGCACGGCCGTGCACCAGCAGCTCCGCCTCTTCCGGGCTGAGGCGCAAGCCGACCACCCGCAGCTTGCCGGCAGCGTCCGTCAACAGCACGATGGGCAGGTCCTTGCGGGGTGAGAATCCGAGCTTGATCAGCTGATGGGCCGATTGGGGTTGGTGCGCCAGGTCGATGGCGAAACCGGAACTCGGCAGGGGGGTTTCCCGCTGCGCCGAGTTGTAGATGAACTGGCAGGTCAGATGGCTCACGGCAGCGCGGAGCCTAGCATGAGCACCGGAAGCCGGAAAACCGTTCCGAGCACGATCCTTGCAGACGTTTCGCTCGGATACCAGCTTGGAATGCGCCGGTCTCCGTGCTACGTTTCGCCCGGGCCGCCTGGGCTATCGGGGCTGTTTTCGGGGCGGAATTCCAAGGGACCGAGAGGACGAGACATGTACCCAGCCTTCGTCGCCGTGACCCCCGCTCCCGAGGGGATGGACCTGCTCAAATTCTTTCTCCATTCCGGGCCCATGGCGAAGATCGTCCTGGGGCTCCTGACGCTGATGTCGCTGGCTTCCTGGGCGATCATGCTCAACAAGTACCTTCATTTCCGCAAAGCCGACGCCCAGAGCCGG
>JAGQSE010000765.1 GCA_020439725.1 Acidobacteriota bacterium | reverse complement strand
GCGGCTTCGAGAGCGAGCAGCGCACGATCGGCGTCGGTGCCTTCGGCCTCGACCAGGGTCTCGGCCCGACCGAGGGCGGCCCCCGCCCGGTCGAGAGCGCCGAGGCGGCGCTGGGCCTCGACCACCTGCCGCAGGTAGCCGATGGAATGTCGCGCGGCCCGGGGGTCGTCGCTCCCGGCGAGCTGCTCGACGACAGGCTCGAGATACGACAGCGCGGCCTCGGCGTCGCCGGCGGCGAGGGCGACGCTGCCCAACGACGCGCGGTGGAAGGTGGTGCGGAAGTTGTCGGGTCCGAGCGCCGCCTCGACGATGGACAGGCCCTCGTTGAAGGCGGCCCGGGCGGCGGCCAGGTGCCCCAGCCGGAGCTCGATGGCGCCCAACCCGTGGAGGTCGTCGGCGATCCCCGGATGCCCCAGCGGGAACGCCTTGCGATCGATGGCCAGGGCTTGCTCGGCGCTCCGTTTGGCCTCGCCGAGGCGACCCAGCGCCCGGTAGGACGTCGCCGTGTTCATCCACAGCACCGCGAAGTTGGGGTGATCCGCCGGCAGGAGCTGGGCGAAGAGGTCCATCGAGCGGCGGATCGTCGCGATGGCCGCCTCGGACTCGCCGCGCGTTTGGTACAACCCGCCGAGGTTGGCGAGAGAGGTCGCCAGGTTGGCGGAGGGCTGCTCCTCGAAGCGCTCGGAGAGCTCGATCGAGCGCTCGAGCAGCCGCGCCGCCTCGTCGAGGTCTCCGTGGCGCCGGCGCACGATGGCGAGCTTGTTGAGCGCGCTGCCGAGGTCGAGGCTGTCGCCTAAACCGGCCCCTTCGAGCACCCCGATGGCTCTGCGGTGTGCGCTCTCGGCGCGGTCCAGCTCGGCGCGGTCGCGGTACAGGCCGCCGAGGCGGTCGAGGATCGCCGCTTCGCGCCGGGGGGTCGGGGACGGTGCCCGACCGCAGCGCGAGGGCGCGGTCGAGGAGCGGCTCCGCACGATCGAAGGCGCCGAGGGACCAGCTCACCTCGCCGAGGGTCTCAAGCAGCCGGGCTTGGGTCTCGGGTTCCGATCCGAGCTCGTCGATGCGCTCGATGCCGCGATCGAGGAGCTCGCGGGCGGTGACCTCGAGCCCCGAGCTCTCGCGCGGATCCGCCGCCTCGAACAGGCCGACGACGAAGGCCGACGTCTCATCGCTCGTCCGGAGGGCCGTCAGGGCCGCCTCGCGCGAGGCCACCGCCCTCGCCTCCGCGCGGCGGGCCTCGATCAGACCGGCGGTCGCCGCCACCAGCCCGGCCGTCGTCGCGACCGCCGCCAGGGCTCCGAGCCAGACGGCCGCCCGGTGCCGCCGCACGAATTTGTGGGCACGGTAGCTCCAGCTCGGCGGCGCCACCTCGACGGGCTCGTCGCGGAGGAAGCGCCGCAGGTCCGCCTCCAGTGCCGAGGCCGAGGCGTAGCGTCGCTCGCGATCCTTGGCCAGCGCGGTGAGGACGATGGCGTCGAGATCGATGCGCAGACGCCGCGACCACCGTCGGTGGGGCGTCGTGAGCGCCGAGCCCGGCTCCCCGAAACCGCTTGCGGAGAGCTGCTGTTCCCGCGACACCGGCCGCGTGCGGGTGCTCGGACGCGGCACCTCTTCCTGGCGGATCCGCCGGCAGATCTCGTCGAAGGGTTGCGCTCGGAGCTCGAGAAGCGGCGCCGGCAGCTCGCCGACGATCAGCTCGTAGAGCAATAGGCCGAGGGAGTAGACGTCGGAGCGCGTGTCGACGTCGAATTCTCCCACTCCCGCCTGTTCGGGGCTCATGTACTGCG
>JAGQSE010000764.1 GCA_020439725.1 Acidobacteriota bacterium | reverse complement strand
CCGGTCCCACGATCGCCTGGACGAGCCCGAACAACAGACGGTGCAACGCGCCTTGGGTGAGTGAGATCGCGATGTTGGGCCGGAAGTACTCTCGCCCGACGCGATCGATGTCGAGGACGTGCGCCCAGAGCTCCGGCACCTCGAGACGCTCGAGCTGAACCGCCTGGAGCCGCCCCAAGGCGAGGAGATAGCGATCGAGGTCCCGCATCCAGGTACCGGGGAGCTCTCGCGCCCAGCCGTAGGGACCGGATAGGTATCGCTCCAGGGCGGCAAAGTCCACCAGGGCTTCGCGATCCAGACCCTGAGCCCGCGCATAGAGCTCGACCGCGTTCTGGTTGCCATAGATGTAGCCGTCGAACTGCTCGAACCACGCGCCATGGAACGTCGGCAGTCCCATCAGCTCGAAGGAGTAGTTGAGCGATTCGTGGAAGCCGTCACGGGTGAACTCCCAGGTCAAGGGAGTCATCGGATTGGGGAAGCGCTCGGCGGACTCGTCGCGGGTCCAGCGCGGTGGGATGGCGCTGATGGGCCGCGATTGCAGCAGAAAGAGGTCGCCGCCCTGGAAGGCCCACTCGATGTCCTGAGGAAAGCCCAGGGCGCGCTCGGCACTCTGGGCCAGCTCGCTCACCTGGCGCAGCTGGATCGGGGTGAGGCAGGCGCGTTGGGCCTCGGATTCCGTGACGGCGACCTTGACGACGCCCCCCGCCGCCGATCCGTCGAGGCGATAGCTCTTCGGCTCGATCCTCGACTCCAGGATCTCCCCGCTCTCACGGTCCACCACGAACTGGTCCACCTCGCCCTCACCGGACACCACGGTCTCGCCGAGCCCGTAGGCCGCGTTGACCAGGACCTGATCCAGAGAGCCGGTGACCGGGTGGACGGAGAAGGCCACGCCGGCCACCTCCGCCGTCACCATGCTCTGGATCACCAAGGCCATGGAGGCTTCACCGAGGTCGAAGCCTTTCTCCAGGCGATAGCGAACCGCCCGTTCCTCCCACAGCGAGGCATAGCATCCGCGGAGCTTGTCGAGCACCTGCGGGACGGTGGTGAGGTGAAGGAAGGTGTCGTGCTGGCCGGCGAAGGCGGCACCGGCCAGGTCTTCCTGGGTCGACGAGGAGCGCACCGCCACCGGGCCCCGTTCGACCAAGGGGGCGACGGTCTCATGGACTCGCTCGAGCAACGGGGCAGGGATCGGCGCCCGGTGGATCTCGTCGCGAATCTCGGCGGCGATGCGGCGCACGGCGTCCATGTCGCCAGCGCCGATGCGCTGGAGCTCTTCGATCCGGCCGGTGATCGAGTCGGGGGCAAAGGCCCGGTAGGCCGTCGAGGTGACCAGGCGGGCGCTCGGGACGGGAAAGCCGCGTTGCCGTGTCTGGGCCAGGTTCGCGCCCTTGCCGCCGGTCCAGGAGATCTCTCGTGCCCGAGGATCCTCGAGATCCAGCACCAGCTCCGGGTAGTGCCGCGCCACGTTCTCCCGCACAGCGCGGACGGCCGCGAGGATCTCTCGCCCTTCGGCCACCAACCGCGCCTGCACCGCAGGGAAGCGCGCCAGCCGCAGGAAGGTGAGAGAGCGGCGCCAGGCGCTCCCGCTACGGTCCCGGTGCAGGAGCGCCACGGCCCCGGTGTAGGGCAGGCTCACCAGGTACAAGACCGCCAGCGGAGCCCCGGCCAGCCATGCCACCGCCGCCGTCTGCAGGCCGTAGAAGAGCGGGAAGATCGGCAGGGCCAGGAACGTGGCGGTGGAAGCGACCTGGTCGTCGTCCTTCGCCATCCGCTGGGTCAAGCCGCGGACCAGCCAAAACGGTAGCCAGTGGTTGAGGGTTCCCCACAGCCGCAGCGGCAACCCGACCAGGAAGAGCTCTAGCTCGCGCAGCAGGAAGAAGCCGGCCCGCCCCGGTCGCAACGGCAGGAAGACCTCGGCCGGGGACACGCCCAGGCGACGCAGCTTGCGGCGATACCTCTCCACCTCCCGTTCGATCGACGCGAGGCGTTGGGCATCGAGGCTTCGGAGCGCCGCTCGGGTCTCGCGGATGGTCGTCAGATGGCCAGGGCCCCAGGCCGACGCCCGTTTTTCCTGGCCGAGCTGAACCGGCGCTCGCCCATCGCTGGCCAGCAGGTCGGCCACGAAGTGGAAGGTCTGGCGGTCGCGCACGGAGTCGAAGTCGACCTGGAGGCGTCGCACCTCGAGCTCGAGGCGTCGCGACAGGTCTCGCACCGTGCCCTGCGGATGAGCCGCGCGCCAGGTCGAGAGATCGAGCGGAGACCCGAAGCGGGCCCAGGCGGTGGATCGGAACCGCTGCTTGCGCTCGTAGTACAACCCTACCGGAACCACCCGCAGCGGCGGGCCTTCCGGGTGCAGCGCCTGGTAGTCCAGCGCCAGCCGCGCCGCCCCCAGCTTGAAGCTGCGCATGGCCGGCTCGGAGTGGCTCTGGCCCTCCGGAAAGATACACAGCGCCCTCCCCCTGGCCAGCAACCGCAGGCAGCGCTCCAGGCTGGCCCGGTTGGCCTTCGGATCGGCGCCCAGCGCTTGGTCTTGGCGGCGGTGGAGGGCGATGACACCGAGCGACCACATCACGAATCGCAGGAGCGGATCTCGCAGCAGGGTGCTCTTGGCGGTGAAGACGATTCGCCTCCTCACCCGTTGCTGGATCAGGAACGGATCGATGAAGGCGTTGGCATGGTTGGATACGAAGAGAACGGGACCGGCCGAGGGGACCTGGTCGAGCCCCTCCACCTCGATCCGCTGGAAGAAGCTCCACAACGCGATGCGAAAGTAGCCCCGCACGAGAAATCCGAAAACTCGCCTCATCCGGGATCGGCCTCGACGGTCTTCCCTACCAGCTGAGGTGCCACGCGCAAAGCGATCCACGCCATCGCGGCCCCGACCAGCAGGTCGACGACCCAGTGGTAGCGCAGCGCGACCGTGGCGAGGGCAATGCCTACGACCAGCGGTACATAGATCAAACCGCGCAAGGTGTTCGTCCTGAGATCGAACCGGCACACCAGAAGAGTCACACCCAGATGCAGGCTCGGCAGCGCTCCGTGGGGCCCACCCGCCCGTGCCACCATGCCGACGACCTGGTCGAGGAACCGGCCCCCGGGAAGCGGAGCCACCAGCCCTTCGAGGGCTACGACAGGCCCCCTCGCGGGAGCGAAGAGATAGCCCATGAACGACAGCGAGTACAGCACGACGAGCGCGGCGAACAGCTCGTCCCGCTCCTTTTCAGGCCGACCGAGGAGCCCGACGATCACCGAAAAGTACAGGTAGGGGATGAAGAAAAGATACGCGAAGCTCAGGGCTTCGATCTGCAGGGACGAGAGCCGGCCGTCGAGCCACACCGTCGGCGAGGTGCCGAGGAAGAGACTTCGGTCCAGCCCATCGAGCCAGGGGTCGGCTCGCCACGGAAAGAGCTCGAAGGGCACTGTCGCCAGGGTGAAGTAGAGCGCGAACATCACGCCGACGGCCCCCAACGGCCGGACGACCCTCCAAAAGGACCGACCGCGATACCGCTGCGCCAGCGCCACGAACCCGAGGAAGGTGAGAACGATCACCAGATGCAGCGAGACGGCCCGGGCCAAGCCCGGCACCCAGGGCCACCGCACGAGAATTGCCAGCACTACCAGACCCAGAAGCGCGAGACCGATGCGCTCTCCAGGCAGGAGGTTCCGCAGAAGGCGACGAAGATCCGAGGGCATGCAGCATCATACCTCCGCTGGCTCGCGGGCCGTGCGCCGCAGCCAGCGGTGCCCCGCTTCGAGGTGTCTTGGCGAAGACCCGGACAATGGCGGCCCCTTCGAAACTCTCGCCGTGGGCCGCAAGCCCCCTCTCGAGCTCCACGCGCAGCCGCAGCGCCGCGATCAGGCCCGCCCCCATGGTGAACATCGTGCGGCGGCCCTGGGCGCACGCTCGATTACAATGCGTTTCAGAACCAACTCCTGCCTCGGTCAGCAACCATCTGAACCAACAGTTCGACTTAGTGGAGCGCGACAACCGCTCACACGACAAACCCCCAGCCCCTCCATCTGACCTACCTGGTCAGGCCCTTAGCCCATGCCATGACCACCGAGGGATCTCCAGGTTGTCCGGCACCTGCTCGGCGCTCTCGTGATACGCGGCCATCGTGTGCGTTGTCGCCCACGCGAAGTACTCGTGGAGCACCTGCCGAAGAGCGAGATCTGGAATGGCGATGTCTTCCATCGCCTGATCGAAACACTCGATGGCGCGGCGGTCCATCTCCTCGTGTAGCCCATTGCCACTGTGCATGCGAACGACCGACGACTCGGTGCCATACCGCTCGCTGTAGATCGGGGGCCCACCCCAGGCTTCGCTCCAGTAGGCAGCCAGGCGCTCCGTGTGCTGCGGATGAAAGCCATGGCTGAACGCGTGCGACACGATCTCGTCGCGCAGCACCCGCTCGTGCCAAGCATGGGCCAGACGAAGAACGCCCTCAGCACCGCCGAGGGCATCGAACAAGGAGACTTCGGACATGAACTGGCTCCTTCGGGTGGGTGGTGGGGAGCGGAGATGGTTTTGCGGGCAGTTGCCTGACCGAGTGTCGCTCAGCCGCGACGCCCGCCCTGGAGAGTTTACCAAGTGTGCAGTCCCGCCCAGCCGCAACCTACCTAGTAGCTCGCATCCTCCTCGCCCTCGACCCGCGGGGCGTATCCGGCACGAAGGAGTCGTGACAGAAGGTCGCTTTGCTCGTCCGCTGTCCACCCATCGAAGTACGCGACCAGCACGCCTGGAGGTTGGACGGACACGAAGAGATCGTGGTCTTCGGCGAGCCAGAGCGACAATCCGTTGCCCGCCATGAGGAAAGCCACGCCCTGCTCTTCACTGCCTATTCGGATTTCTTCACCCGCGCGCGAGAATGCCTGGATCGTGCCTCCTACGGGGTGCCGAAGCGAGAGACCCAACCCTAGCAAACCGTCTAAGGCACGTTTTGGCGGTGACTCCGCAAACACTGCTCTTGATCGGAACATGGTCGTCCAACGGTTCGCCGCTGAGCGACGG
>JAGQSE010000763.1 GCA_020439725.1 Acidobacteriota bacterium | reverse complement strand
CCCTTGGCCTGCTCGTAGACGGTGCGGTGGTCGGGGTCGGTGGCGAGCTGCCAGGCGAAGCGCAGGTCGTAGAGAACGATGAACCAGCCGGCAAAGGCATAGGCGGGACGCTCGGCCGGGGTGC
The DNA here is from genome assembly GCA_020439725.1 of Acidobacteriota bacterium. GTDB lineage: Bacteria > Acidobacteriota > Thermoanaerobaculia > Multivoradales > JAHZIX01 > JAGQSE01. The sequence continues at coordinate 2,958 of JAGQSE010000763.1, read as the reverse complement.
GGAGCGAGCGTCCGGTCAACGCTCGGTACAGGAAGAGACCGGCGACGACGAGCTCGAGACCGTGGCCCATGACCAGGATGATGGCGTCGTCGAAGTCGGTGAGGATCGCGAGCCCCCAGAACCCCGCGACGCCTAGACCCAACCAGCGCCAGCCGGGGTAGGGCCAGAGGAGCCGCGCGGCGTAGCCCAAGGCCAGGGCGATCAGGAAGAGCAGCAGGGAGCTGCGCTCACCGTGGAGCGATACCCCGCCGCCATAGCGGAAGTCGAGCGCCGGGATCGTCGGATAGCCGAAGAGCCACGCGAAGGCGGTGTGGCCGAGCTCGTGGATCAAGATCACGAGATACGAGAAGACGAAGCGCAGCGGACCGATCGCGACGAACACCGCCGCGATCCCGAGCCCGGCGAGGAACGAACCCAAGGAGACCTTCGGCGGCCGGGCGACCGGCACCCGGGGTGGCCGGTCCGCGGCCTCTCGGAGGCGCGCGAAAATCACGCCGCACGCCGAACACTCGGCGGCGGGTGCTTCGAGCTCGTGGCCGCAACGGGGGCAGGTGGACATCGGGTCGAGGCTACTGGCGGAGCGGCAGGCGGTCAATCGGCAACAGGGTCCGATCGGAATCCCGTCGCGGCGCGGAGCCGCGACGAGGCCTCACCATTGCCGCGACCGGCTCGAAGGGTCCTGCTTCGGCTCGACAACCCCCGCCGATCCGGCGATACTCAGCCGCGAACACCAACCCTCGTCTCCCAGGAAGGTCATGAGCCGCAAAGCAAACCCGCTGATCCTGTTTCTCGTGTTCATCTTGGTCGTCGGTGTGGCGATGATGGTCTTCGGGATCTACTTCATCGTCCTGGGGATCGAGGCCCGGTCGTGGCCGATGGTGGAGGGGCGGGTGGTCTCGACCACGATCCGGGTCGAGACGGATGTGAGCTCCAACACCGGGGCGACCCGCGCGCAGCGCAAGCGGCACCATCGCTACTACCCGCAGGTGAACTACACCTGGACGGTCGACGGTGAGAGCTACTCGGGCTCGCGCTACACGTTGGGGACGACCTACGAGAAGTTCCGCGAGCGCTCCGACGCCAGGGAGGCGGCGAAGCAGTTCCCCGCCGGCTCGGCGATCCCGGTCTACTACGACCCGAAGGATCCCAGCCAGGCGGTCCTCGATCCGTCGTCTTCCTTCGCCATCTACATCCCGCTGCTCCTGGGCCTGTTCTTCGCCGCGGCCTCCGGGCTCGGTTTGCGCTTCCGCAAGGCGTTGGAGCAGACCGCGGCGGCGGGACCGGGTACCGCTGGCGACGCGGGAAAGCCTGCCGGCTGAGCCGCGACGGCCGGTGTCAGCGGGCCAGTGCCGACGAGCCAGTGCCGACGGGCCAGTGCCGACGGGCCAGTGTCGACGGTGCCGTGCCAGCCGCATCGAGCCGCCGCGGACATGTAGCCGATCTGCTATGCTCCGAGGACGATTTCCGGCAGAAACCCCGTGAAGATGTCCAAGCCCGAGATTCCCGTGGACGCGGCCGCGGTGGGGGAGTTGCCCCCCGAGACGAGTGCGGGGCGTGACCCCCTCCGGCCCGACGCGGTGCCGCTGGTGCCTCGCTTTCTGGGCCAGGGCTATGTGCGGGAGGAGGTCGACGAACGCCGTCGCTGGGTCGAGGCTCAAACCGGCGCCGATCTCGCGGAGGTGGGCCGGTTCAGCATCGATCCGACGTCGATGCGTGGCAACGTCGAGAATCCCGTGGGGGCGGTGCAGGTGCCCTTGGGGGTCGCCGGGCCGCTGCGCATCGAGGGTGAGCATGCGCGTGGCACCTTCTTCGTGCCCTTGGCGACGACCGAGGGCGCGCTGGTGCGCTCCTACGAACGGGGGATGGTCGCGCTGACCCGCTCCGGAGGGGCCGTCGCCCGGGTCGAGCTCGATCGCAACCGCGTCTCGCCGGTCTTCCAGTTCCGCGACGTGGCCGAGGCGAAGGACTTCTGTCGCCGCCTGCCGGCGAGTTTCGAGACTCTGCGCTCCGTCGCGGAGGCGACGACCCGCCACGGACGGTTGCTCGAGGTCACCTGTCTCCCCGCCGGACGGCGGGTCATCGTCGACTTCGAGTATTCGACCGGTGACGCCCACGGCATGAACATGATCGTCCGCGCCACCGACGCCGCCTGCCGCTGGATCCTCGAGCACGTCGGCGGCGAGCGCTTCCTGGTGTTCAGCGGCTACAGCGCCGAGAAACGGCCGGCCGGCTCGCTGCTGCGGGGCGGCAAGGGCAAGAAGGTGATGGCAGGGGCCCGGGTGCCGCGCCGGGTGATCCGCTCCGTCCTGCGCACCACCCCCGAAGATCTCGCGGAGCTGTGGCGAGCGACGGTGGTGGGGCACCTGGCGAGCGGCTCGCTGGGGTACAACGGGCAATACGCCAACGGCCTCACCGCGCTCTTCATCGCCTGCGGCCAGGACGTCGCCAACGTCGTCAACTCGGCGGTGGGGATCAGCCAGCTCGAGCTCACCCGGGACGGCGACCTGTACGCCAGCGTGACGCTGCCTTCGCTGACGGTGGCGACCGTGGGCGGTGGCACCGGCTGGGGGACGGCGCGGGAATGTCTCGCGATGCTCGGCTGTGCGGGCGCCGGCCAGGCTCGGAAGCTCGCCGAGATCACCGCCGCCACGGTGCTCGCCGGCGAGCTGTCGATGGCGGCGGCCATCGCCAGCGGCGAGTTCGTCGACGCGCACGAGACGTATGGCCGGAACCGGCCGGAAGCATCCGACGAGGAATGAAGCGCCCATTCAGCGGCCTGCGCCGGCACGGTCCCGACCCGCGCTACGACGCGGTGGTGATCGGAGCCGGGGTAGGTGGCTTGGTGTGTGCGAATCTTCTGACTCTCGGGGGCTTGAAAGTGCTGCTGGTCGAGCAGCACTACATGGTCGGCGGCTACACCAGCACGTTCCGCCGTGCCGGCTACACCTTTGACGCCGC
>JAGQSE010000762.1 GCA_020439725.1 Acidobacteriota bacterium | reverse complement strand
CTCCGCACCTGGCGGCCGATGAGCTCGCGGTCGGCGTTGCGGATCGGGCCCTCGCGCTTCGCCAGGAGATAGGGCACGCCGAGGACGACCTCGTTCTGGCGCGAGAAGCGGTAGCGCACACCGAGATCGAGCAGGTGGACGTCGTTCTCCACCTGGCTGTTCTCCGCGCGGCGGTACTTCTGCTCCTCGGTGCCGACGAAGTGCCGGTCGGCGTGACCGTACCGCCAGGAGAACGAGACCTCCCAGCGCGACTCGTCGACGTCGAGCCCGAGGCTCGGGTCGAAGGCGTCGACTACCGGGCTGTCGAGGCGGGTCAGGATGCAGCTCTGGGCGTGCGCCGGGCTGGTGATTGCAAGAGAGCCGCAGACGACGGCCCCGACGACGAGACCCACGCGGGGCAAATGGGAAAGCGAGAGACGAATCATGGCGACTGTTCCTCCGTGTTCGCACTCCGCGTCGCAAGAGCGGTGCCGCCCGGAGGAGATGCCTGGAACGCCGCACCGCGCTCCAGCTAAAGATCGAAAAACAAAAAGCTTGTCGTCGAGGGCGCGGAGTTTCGCGGGTCCCTCGGCCAGGAACGGCGACTTCCCGAGCGCGCGGCCTCATAGGAATTACGGCCGCACCCCGTCGAGATCAAGTGCCTGGACGCAGGAATCGTCTGCAAGACCGATGAGCAGCGATGACGAGGGAAGAGATTCGGCCGCTGGCGATCAAAGCCGGTAGAGGGGAATCCCGAGCTCCTCGGCGACAGCGGCCATGCGGACGTCGTAGGTGGCGAGCGCCACTTCCTGCCGCAACCCCCGCAAGAACTCCACCGAAGCCAGATGCAGGCCGTCGAGGGTGCCGACGGGCCTGGGAAAGGGCTTGAGCGCACGGGCCAGTACGGCGGGCACGAGCTCGATCAAGCCGATCCCGCTGACGAGGCGTCGAGCACCGGTCCCCAGGGGCTCGCCCAGCCGACGAGCGTGGATACGGCTCCACAGCTCGTATTCAAGCAGTCGGCTCGAAACGAGGGTCTCGTTCCACAGAGCCGCCGGAGGGCGACGGTCCTCGGCGAAGAGCTGCGCGAGCGCTACCGAGGTGTCCAAATAGATCACCGATCGTCTCGGTCCTGGCGTAGCTCCGCGAGCAGCTCCGACAAGGGTGCCAAGGGAACCGGCTCCGGCGGCTCCGGGGTAGTGACCTGTGGCGGTCGGATCCAGCCCTTGGCCACCGCCTCGGCGAGGAGCGCTTCGGCAAGGAAAGGCGAACGATCCGCCCGCGGGGGGGTGAGCTCCGCAACCACCCGGTCACGATTGGTGACCAGCACCGTCTCGCCGCTCTCGACCCTGCGGACGTATTCGCTCAATCGGTTCTTCAGGGCTTTGAGCCCTACAGCTTCCATAAAGGCAAAGTAGCCTCTCGGGGCTACTTCGTCAAGTCGGGGCGAGTCGCGCCGACGGGTCGGCGCGACTCGTGTCAGAGCCCGATCCGCCAGCCGGTCGAGACCGTGTAGTCGGGTGCCGAGTCGCTGAGCCCGGCACCGACAGACACGCTCAAGGCGCGTCCGGCGGGAGTGCGGCGGCTCCAGGTCAAGCTCGCCTGAAGGAGGCCGTCGGCACCGTCGACCGTCTCGGTCCACCCCGTCACCGAGGCGAGGATCGAGGACCTGCCGTCGGACAGATTCCAGCCGAGACCGAGCGTGGCGGTCCATGGGTCGTCGAGCTCGAGATCCGGCAGATCGCCGAGCACCCAGTAGCCAAGGTCGACGAGCACCAGCGTCGAGCTCACCTTCTTGGCCACCGTGAACCCGGCGCCGTAATCCCACTCCCCCGTGCTGAAGCCGTTGTCGGTGTCGGCGACGGGGGGCTTGAGCGAACCGTAGACGCCCAGCTTGAGACCGCTCGCCGAGCGGTCGAGGGCGGTGACGTCGACCCGCACCGTCGGATCCCCGAGCCCCGTCTGTTCGAAGTCGAGGGTGGCGGGATCGGGCACGACGACCGTGCCACCGCGCCCCCGACCCGAAGCACCGGTACCGGTGGCCTGATCCTCGCTGCCGTCGGTCGTCCCGTCCGTGGTCGAGCCGAGGCGACGGCCCGACGGAACGGGCGTTCCCGCCACATAGCTCACGTAGGGTGAATCCTGATGGATCAGCGGCAACGTCGCCGACAAGGACCAGCGGCCCTTGCGGTACCCGAGGCCGTTCCACAGGATCAGGCTGGTGGTGGTCTCGCTGAGCGTGTAATCACCCGACGAGTAGGCCAACGAGCCGGTGTAGGTGAAGGAAGATTCCTGGCCTTGGGCGACCGGGGCCACGGCGGCCGAAGCCGCCATGACCAGTGCCGCCAGGGCCGTCCGCTGCAGGATCATGACAGGCCCCTTTCCGGTCGTCCGGCGTCGCCGCGGGACGACTCAAGCGCTCAGTTCGGACTCGTGGGCTGGTGAAGCCGGTCCTGGATGCGGTCCATGGTCTTGAGCGCGTCCTCGAGGGGACCCACCATGTCGTCGATGTGCAGCCGCAGACGATCCATGTCCTTCTTCATGTCGCGGTCCTGGAGCACCGCGGGATCCTGCAGCTGCTGGTGCACCCGGTCCATGGCACGGGTCATGTCCCCGGCCAGGTTGGCCACCGAGTCGCACAGCTGCTGCATCGCGCGGTCGCGGTCGCCCATGGCGGCTCCGCCACCCCCGGCGGCGAGACGCTGCGCCATCGACTTGGACATGGCCTGGGCGTGCTGCTCGAGGCGCTGCAGCCGCTGGAAGCTCTGATCGAGCTGCTGCTGGGCTCTCTGCTGGGCCTCGAGGGCCTGCTGCTGCGCGGCCTGTTGCTGGGCCGACTGCTGCTGTTGCCCCATCTGCTGCCCTGCGGCTCCCTGAGAGCCCCCGCCCCCATGCTGGCCGAGGGCCGGAGCCCCGAGGGCGACGATCATGGCGGCGAGGGTGAAGAGGCTCGTTCTGGCGAAGGCGTTCATGGCTGTACCTCCTGTCACTCTGCCGGCTCCTCGGGTCGGCCCGATCTCGGGCCGACCGGGGTACCGGCCTTGACCTTCATTTAGTGAGAGGCACCAGGGAGGGAGCCGGTTCCCGGGGCGCCAGCCGTGCTTCACGAGACTGTCGCGAGCCAGCCCTCGTTGACCCCGCCTTGCCGTGGCACTATCTTGATCGCCGAGCCACGAAACCCAACGGCCCATGGCCTCGAGGTAGACGATGAACTCGACACTTCTGCAACGCGCCCTCGCCGAGGTCCTCGGCACCTTCGCCCTGGTGGTCTGCGGCTGCGGCGCCATCGTCGTCAACGCCCAGACCGGCGTTTTGGGGCATGTCGGGGTCGCGCTGACCTTCGGCCTGGTAGTGACGGTGTTGGTGGCCGCCACCGGTCACGTCTCGGGGGCCCACCTCAACCCGGCGGTGACTCTCGCCTTCGCCGTGGCCCGCCATTTCCGGCCCCGCGAGATCCCCATCTACATCGCCTCGCAGCTGGTCGGCGCCAGCGCCGGTGCCGGCGCTCTCCTCGGGCTCTTCGGCAACCAGGCGGCCCTCGGCTCGACGGTGCCGCAGGGCTCAGCGATGCAGTCTTTCTGGCTCGAGATCCTGTTGTCGGCGGTGCTGATGTTCGCCATCATCGCGGTGGCCACGGACACCCGCGCGGTCGGCGAGACGGCGGCGCTGGTGATCGGCGCGACGGTGGCGGTGGATGCGCTGTGGGGCGGCCCGATCAGCGGTGCGTCGATGAACCCCGCGCGCTCCTTCGGCCCGGCCTTGCTCTCCGGCACCTGGACCCACCACTGGCTCTACTGGATCGCCCCGATCCTGGGCGCCATCCTCGGCGCCGCGCTCTACCAGCTGCTACGCGTGCCCAGGCTCGAGCACTGAGGCGAACTCTTCAGTCAGAGTCGTCGTAGTAGTCGATCGTCCCGAAGAGCTTCATGATCTCGCGCTGCTTCCGGCGCTCGACGTATTCCTCGAGGACCTCCTCGACCGTCGCCCGCTTCGTCTCGTGACCGCCGACAGCGAGCGCCTCCTCAAGCAATGCCGGGTCGATCGACAGGTAGGTGGTGATGGCTCGTCTCCTCGAGAGATCGCCACAGGCTACCAGGCAGCCTGTGGCGTAGAGCTGGATCGGCGAGCTGGAAGCGGGAGGCCGAGGAGGGAACCAGCGAGGAGGGACCGCTCCAAACCCTGAGCCGGTCGCCCCCGCACCGCTCGGTCGTTGCCGGGCGGCGCGGGAGCAACCGGGGCAGCGCTCAGGGACAGGTGGCGAAGGCGTCGGTGTCCTGTACCGACTCGAACTTCATCCCCGCGGGGTTGAAGTACTGCTGTACCTCGCCGGAAGCGGTATCGGCGACCGTCAGGGTCACCTCGACATTGGTCAGCCCGGACGAGAACACCCAGTAGCGATCGAAGGTGTTGCAGGCGTCGAGGACCTTGACCGTCATCTCGGGGTTCTCCGGGTTGAAGAACCAGAAGTACCCCGAGTCGTCGCCCAGGACCACCGCGGTGGCGGCGCCGGAAGCGCCGTCGGCGGTCTTCCAGCGGGCCTCGGCGGAGAACCGGCCGCCCTGGAGGCAGAGCGTGTCGGCGTCGGCGACGCAGGCGGCGGGAGCCAGGTCCTTGGGGCGGAGGAAGTTGTGGAAGACGTACTCGGCGAGCCCACGGCCCGCCTTGAGCCCTTCCTGGTTGTCGTATTGCCAGTGGATGCCGCCATAGATGCGGCTCTGCCCGGCCTCCTCACCCGCCTGCGACAGGCTGCTGAAGGAGCGGATCACCCCCGGCAGACCGTCCGAGGTGGCAAGGAAGGCGATGTCGTCGCGCCCGAAGAAGAGCGCCAGGAGCCGCGAGCTGGCACCGCTGAAAGTGCTGTGGCCCGACGTGTAGGACGGGAAGGGCGGCGTGGTGATGAGGTTGAACCAGGTCGTGTCCTGCTGCGTCTCCGGGTTGCCGTCGATGTCGGCCTGGACGATGCCGGTGTAGGGCCGCCAGTGGTTGTAGTAGTACTTGGTGTCCCAGGCGACGATCGCGGCGTCGGCGACGGTCACCCCGAGGAGAGCGAAGAGCCGGGCGTTCTCGAGCAGCGAGTTGTCCTGCTGGTCGGCCAGCTCCTCGGCGATCTCGAGCCAGTGTCCCGGCGGCGTGTTGGTGCCGGCACCGTCGTTCCAGAACTCGGCGATTTCAGTCTGATCCGCGGTGCGGAAGGTGCTGTCGACGTCACCCAGGCGCCGCACCTCGCGGAAGGCCCGCGTGTACTCGGGGCTCGACGACGGCGGCGGTGCCGGTGCGCGGAACTGGTCACCGCGGTGCATCGCCCAGGGCGTGACGTAGGGCCAGTTGGGCAGCAAGGCCGTGGCAAAGGCCGGCGGAGTCGGAATCCACCAGTTGGAGCCCTCGGGCACGGCCGCGGCCCGGACCTCGTCGGAACCGTCGTCGCTGCGCGCCGCCAGGATGGCGTCGGCACAGGTGGTGCCCCAGGCTTCGCCATCGGTCTTGGCCTGGCCGTCGGGGATCTCCGCGAGGGATTCGGCCAGAGCCGCGTCGAAGATCTCCTTGCGGCTCGGATAGGCCGCGACCAGCACGCGGTGCGCGGCGGTGGCGGCGGCGGCTTCCATCGAGGCGCCGGCGGGCGCCGCCGGTGGAACCAGGTAGGGCTCGTAGACCTGGGCGATGCCGTTGACGGCGTCGAACACGGCGGTATGGGTCATGGCGAGGAAGCGGGTGGCCCGCGGTGGGTTGGTGCGCTCGGCCCGGACCGAGTCGAGAACCTGCTCGTTCCAATCGGTGACGACGTCACCCGCCGCCGGCGGCACCGCCGCGAAAACGGTGGTGACGAGGGCGGCCACCTGGGCCAGGACAGATATCGGACGCATGATCGTTTCTCCTTGGTTGGTACACCCGTCCCCGGGGCAGCACCCTCACTCCCCCGGGGACGTCACTCTCGGAACCTCTCCATCAACCCGCTGCCATCCGTCGTTCCGCGGCGGGTCCGTCGCGGATCCGGGAAACCCACGGAGAGGGGGCTCCCGATGCCGCTGCCGGGGGCCATCCCGGCGGCGGCAAGTCCTGGTCAGAAGTGCGTCACGAGACCGATGGACACCCCCGTCGTGTCACCCGTGTTGCGACCCTCGAGCGTCTTGAAGCCGCTGGCGCTGGCACCGATGCGCTCGGTCAGCCGAACGTAGGCCTTGGCGCCGACACGCTGGAGCTCTTCCTGGTTGCCCGGGAAGGTGAAGCCGGGGTCGCCGATGTCCGAGCCGCCATCGGCGATGTAGTCGATATAGAAACCGCCGACGGTCGCCCGGCCAAAGGTGTAGCCGAGCTCGGTGTACAGCGGGAAGCCGTTGGGCGGATCGTCGCCTCGGGCGTCGAAGCCGATCTGTTGCGAGGCGTAGAACGAGCCGACTTCGACCTGGTAGACCAGCCGGAGCAGCCCGTCGGTGCCGGCGTCGCCCAGGCTCACCGGCGCGTCACCGACGTAATTCGAAAGCGGAGTGCGGATGCCCGCCGCCACCGACAGCGACTGGCGAACGCCGCCCGCGGACTCACTCTCGAAGAGCCGGTACATGGCGAAGGCGGTGACGTCTTGGAGCCCCTTGTCGGCGAAGCCGCCGGTACCGTTGGAGTCGACGTCGACATAGCTCAGGTCCGCCACCACCTGGAAACGATCGGTGAAGGCATAGCGCATCCACAGCGAGGCGCTCTTGGTCGTCACCTTCCCCACCGGCGGCACCGACGTGAGCCGGGTACCAAGCCAGAAGTGGTCGTAGCTCTCGGTCGACAGGGAGAGTGCGAGATCACCTTCCCCCGCCTTGGCAAAGAATCCATTGAGGTCTGCGGCGCCCGCCGGCAACGCCGCCGACGCGAGCACGACCCAAACGCCCAAACCCAATCTCCCGAAACTCGATCTGCAAGCCTTCCGGCCGATCATCGCGATCATTCCTTCCCTTGCGAGGGTCCTGGACCCGTTCTTGAAGCTGAGCCCCAGAGGATCGCAAGGCCTGCGCCAGCTTGGAGCGAGCTCGAGCCGGCGACGGAGACGTCTTGTTTTCAGAGACTTGAGGAAGGTGGTCCGACGACCGGCGACGCCCCACGGCGACGCCGGCCATAGGTCCTATGGGCGAGATCCCGACGAATTATGGGCCTAGCGGCGCGGACGGGGCGCGTCGGAGCCGTTGGTCTCGGAGCCTTCAGGACCCCTGGCCGTCGGCGATGAAGCTCCGGAGACGGGGGAAGAAGAC
>JAGQSE010000761.1 GCA_020439725.1 Acidobacteriota bacterium | reverse complement strand
TGGCAGTGGCTCGACAACGGCTTGCGCACCGAGCAGCGTTGCCCGGCGGTGGCCACCCACCCCAAGACCGGCGAGAAGGTCTTCTTCAACCAGATCCAGTTGCACCACGTCTACTGCCTGGGCGAAGAGGTCCGGGAGTCGATGCGCGAGCTGTACTCGGAGGAGCAGATGCCGCGCAATGTCTACTTCGGCGATGGCTCAGCCATCCCCGATGCGGTGATGGCTCGGGTGGGGGAGCTCTACGACCAGCTGTCGGTGGAGTTCCCATGGCAACAGGGCGACATCCTGATGGTCGACAACATGTTGGTGGCCCACGCGCGCAACGCCTACCGCGGCGCCGGCCGCCGGATCGCCGTGGTCATGGGCGACATGGTCGACCAGGCGGCGGTGGTCCATTGAGGCGGCGCCTCCCGAAGAGGCGGGCCTTCCTGCGAAAGGAAACCGAGGAGCGAGGATGACGACCGAGGCCATCGAAGCCTTCCGCATGTCGCCGCAACAGCGTCAGGCCTGGTCCAGCTGGCAGGGCTCGGCGGCGGCGGTTCCCTGCCGGGCGGTGGTTGAGCTCACGGGCCGTCTCGAGCCCGAGCGACTTCGCGCGGCTGTGGCCCTCGTCGCGCGTCGCCACGAGAGCCTGCGGACGCTTTACCGGCGCCAGGCGGGGATGCGCTGGCCGCTGCAGGTCCCGGTCGAGGACCTGCCGGTGGCCTGGGCGGAAGGTGCGACGCTACCGGCTCTCGATCCCGAGGCCGGTCCGGTGCTGGCGGCGGCGGTCGAAGCCCTGGGCTCGGAGCGTCATCGACTGGTGCTCGAGGCGTTACCCCTGGCGGCGGACGCCGCCAGCTTGAAAGCGCTGGTGGCGGAGCTGGCGACCGCGTACCACCACCCCGCCGCCCTCCAGAGGGATGACGAGCCGCTGCAATTCGTCCAGTTCTCCGAGTGGCAGCTCGAGGTCGCCGAGGAGACCCTCGAGGACGGGGCCGCGGCGCTCCTACCCGAGGACGCGGACACCGAGCCGCCCTTGCCGCGGGCGGCGCCCGCTACGGGGGGGGAGGCGGGCCACCGGGTCGCGCAGCTGGCGTTGTCGTGGCCGGCAGGTCTCGCCGAAGCGCTGGCCCGGCAGGCCGCAGCGGGAGGAGCGTCGGAGGCCGCCTGGTTGCTCGCGGTCTGGCGCCTGGTCCTCGGCGGGCTCGCCGGCGGACGCCGGGTGGTCGTCGAAGTGAGTCTAGACGGCCGCAAATTCGAGGAGTGTGAAGGGGCTGTCGGCCGATTCGCACGGCGAGCTCCCGTCGAGCTCGAGGTGCTACCGGACTTCACCGCTGCGGAGCTGGTCCGCCGTACACAAGGTCTTCTCGACCAGGCCCGGGAGCACCAGGAGCTCCTGGGAAACCGTGATGCGTGCTTCGCCGGGGCCGTGGGGTTCGAGATGCTCCCCGAACCCGAAAGCTGGCGCGCCGGGGATGTCGCGTTTGCGCTCCTGGAATGTCGAGATGGGGATCTGCCGATGCTCTGCGGTCTCCGCTCGGCGGGTTCGAAGAGCGGCGGTGTCGAGCTGGTTTACGACTCCGCACGCCTGGCGGCGGCGGCGGTCGAGAGCTGGGGCGAAGCGCTTCTGGTCTGTCTCGCGGCGGCGCTCGGCGATCCCGCGACCGAGATCCGGCGGCTGCCGAGGCTGGGGAAAGCGGAGCACGCGGCGCTCTTCCATGCGAGCGGGTTGCCGCTCTCCGAGGCCCGCGAAGACTTGCCGCTGGAGAGGATCGCTCAATGGGTCGAGAGCGATCCCGAGCGCGTCGCGCTCAGAGGACCGTCCATCGCCGGCGGATCGCGACGAGTGAGCTATGGCGAGCTGTGGGCGGAGGCCGGTCGCCTCGCCGCCGCCCTGCGGTCGCGGGGCGTGGGGCCAGGGCAGATCGTGGGGCTGCTGCTCGAGCGGAGCGTCGAGACGGTGGTGGCGATGGTGGGCGCCTGGCGGGCCGGTGCCGCCTACCTGCCTCTCGATCCGTCGCTACCCGCGTCTCGGCTCGAAGGGCTCCTCGAAGCCGCGGCGGTGCGGCAGGTGGTGACCGACGGCGGCGGCAGGCCCCGGGTTCCCGAGGGTGTTTCGCTCATGACCTTCGACGACGTCGTCACCGGCGGCGGGCCTCCGGTGCAGGAGCTCGGAGCTTCGGCCACGGACCTCGCCTACGTCCTCTTCACCTCGGGGTCGACGGGCCAGCCCAAGGGCGTTCTGGTGACTCAGGGAAACCTGGCGGCCTATGTCGCCGCGGCGGAAACGCGGCTGGGCACGGCTTCGGTGGCCAGCTGGATGATGGCCTCGACCTTCGCCGCCGATCTGGGGCTCACCGGTGTGCTGCTGGGGTTGGTGGCCGGCGCTTCGATCCACGTGGCGACGGCCCAGGAGGCATCGGATCCCAGCGAGTTCGCGCGGCGGATGTCGGACGGCTCGGTGGCGGGTCTCAAGATCGTCCCCTCACACCTCGCGGCGCTGCTCTCCGGGCCGGAACCGGCGGCGGTGCTGCCTCGGCGTCTGCTGGTCGTCGGCGGCGAGGCCTGTCCACCCGAGCTCGTAGAGCGCGTTCGCGGGCTGGCGCCGGCGCTCGAGATCTTCAACCACTACGGACCCACCGAGACCACCATCGGGGTCGTCGCCGGCGAGGTGCCGGCGCCGGTGTCACCCGGAGCGCCGGTGCCCTTGGGTCGCCCCTTGGCGCACGCCTTCGCGGTGCTGTGCGACCGCTGGGGGGAACCGGTCGCGCACGGTGTCGAGGGAGAGCTGTACCTGGGGGGCCGGGGGCTCGCCCGCGGCTACCTGGCGAGGCCTGCGGCGACGGCGGAACGCTTCGTCCCCGACTTCTGGAGCGGCGAGCCGGGAGCCCGGCTCTATCGCACCGGCGACCGTGCCCGGCTCGACGCGGAGTCTCGCCTGGTGTTCGCAGGCCGGGTCGATCACCAGGTCAAGCTGCGCGGGTATCGCGTCGAGCTCGGCGAGGTAGAGGCCGTGCTGGCCCAGCACCCGCAGGTGCGGCAGGCGGTGGTGGACCTGCGCGAAGAGGAGCGTGGCTCGAGCTTGGTGGCCTACGTGGCGCAGCGTCCCGGCAGCCGGCTGCCGGAGGACGAGCTACGCCGGCACCTGGCCTCGAGGCTCCCCGACTACATGCTGCCGCGGGCCTTCGTGGTGCTCGACGCCCTGCCGATCAACGCCAACGGCAAGATCGACCGCCGGGCGTTGCCAGAACCGGAGCAGGCCGCCGCCGCCCGTCTCCACGTCGAGCCCGAGAGCGAGGTCCAGCGCATGCTGGTGGGGCTCTGGCAACAGGCGCTGGGCATCGAGCGGATCGGCATCCGCGACGACTTCTTCGCCCTCGGCGGCGACTCCATCGTCGCCATCCAGCTGATCGGCAAGGCGGCGCGGCAGGGGCTGCGGTTCACCCCGCAACAGCTCTTCGAGCACCGGACCATCGAGGAGCTGGCTCCGTGGGTGGGGAGCGCCGCCGGCGTCGCTGCCGAGCAGGGAACCGTGGCCGGGGAGCTGCCGCTGGCGCCGATCCAACGATGGTTCTTCGCTGGCGCCAGAAAGCACCCGGAGCACTTCAACCAGAGCCTGTTGCTGGCGACGCGGGAGCCTCTGGTGGGGGAGGTCCTACGCCGGGTGCTGACGCTTCTGGCGCGCCACCACGATGTTCTTCGCTGCCGTTTCCCCCGTGCCGAAGATGGCCGGCGGCGCGCGGAGATCCTGCCTGAGGCCGAGGTTCCCCTTGCCGCGCACGACCTGTCGGCGCTGGCGCCGGCGGCGCGCCGCGAGCGTCTCGAGCGGTTGTGCGCCGACGCCCAGACCGGTTTCGACCTCGAGGCCGGACCGCTGTTCCGGGCGCTTTCCTTCGATCTCGGCGACGACGGCGGGCGTCTGCTGCTGGCGAGCCACCACCTGCTGGTCGACGGGGTCTCGTGGCGCCTCCTCGTGGCAGACCTCGAGGAGGCCTACGGCAGCTTCGAGCGTGGGGAGACTCCCGAGCTCCCCGCCAAGACCACCAGCTTTCTCGACTGGGCACGAGCGCTCGAGACGGCGGTCGCCGGCGGCGGTTTCGACGACCAGCTCGACCTTTGGCTGGCGGCCACCGAGGGCCTCGCCGAGAGGCCACGGGACGAGCTCGGTGGTGGCCCGGCCGGCTCCTCCCGGCGCGTCTTCCGTTCGCTGGACGGTGCGGCGACCCGCGCCCTCCTCCAGGAGGTTCCGCCGGTCTACAACACGCAGATCAACGACGCCCTGCTGGCGGCCTTGGCGCTTGCCCACGACCAGGTCTTCGGGCGGTCGGCGCTGGTGGTAGAGCTCGAGGGGCACGGTCGCGAGCCCGTCGTCGAAGGGGTCGACCTGTCGCGCACCGTCGGCTGGTTCACCACCCATTTCCCGGTCCGCCTCGACGTCGAAGGCGCCCGGCAGCCCGGCGCCGCGCTGGTCCGCGTCAAGGAGACCCTGCGCGGGGTGCCGCAGGCGGGTATCGGTTATGGCTTGCTCCGCTGGCTCGGCGAGGGCGTCGGGCACCGTCGGTTGCGCGAGCGGCCGGATCCGGCGGTGTCCTTCAACTATCTGGGGCAGCTCGACGGCGTGCTCGATGAAGCCGGAAAGCTCGGGCTGGCGTCTGAGTCGAGCGGCCCTGAACGGGCACCGGACGAGCTGCGCAGCCATCGCTTCGAGGTCTCGGGTAGCGTTCTCGAAGGTCGCCTCCAGCTGGCGGTGACCTTCAGTCCTGAGCTCGATGAGCCCGCCGTCGTCGAGCGCTGGCTAGCGGCCACCGGCGAGCAGCTCCTGGCCCTGGTGGAGCATTGCCGAGACCCCGAGGCCGGGGGTTTCACACCGTCGGACTTCCCGTTGGCGGAGTTAGAAGGGGATGAGCTCGACCGTATCTCGGGCCTGCTCGACAGCCTCGACGACGAGACGGAGGGGTCGGGCGCTTGAAGAACGTCGACGACCTCTATCCGTTGTCGCCGCTCCAGGCGAGCCTGCTCCAGCACCATCTGTCGGCGCCCCACTCCGGTGTCGGCTTCGAGCAGAGCACCGCCACGTTGCGTGGCGACATCGACCCGAAGGCCTTCGAGGCGGCGTGGCGCAGCCTGGTCGCCCGCCACCCGATCCTCCGCACCTGTTTCCTGAGCGAGGGCCTCGAGAAACCCGTCCAGCTGGTGCGCCGCGACGTCGATCTCGCCGTCGAGACCCGCGATTGGCGAGGGCGTTCGCCGGCGGAGCAGGAGGAGCTCCTCGACGCGCTCCTGGCCGAGGATCGGGCACGCGGCTTCGACGTCCGCCGGGCGCCGCTGATGCGCGTCGCCCTGGTGCGCCGCGCCGAAGACCGCTTCCAGTTCGTCTGGAGCTATCAACACCTGCTCCTCGACGGTTGGTGCCGGGGTCTGGTGATGGAGGACCTCTTCGAGCTCTACGACGCGGCCGCCGAGGGTCGTGCGCCGCAGCTACCGCGCCGCCGCCCGTACCGCGACTACATCGCCTGGCTCAAGGGCCGTGACGTCGAGGCGGGGGAGAGCTTCTGGCGCGAGCGCCTGGCGGGTCTCGCCGGGGCGACGCCGTTGCCGCTGGATCGGGCGGGCAGCGTCGCGGACGACGCTGCGGCCTCGGAGGTCGACGGCTGGGTCGACGCCTTCCTCGATGCCTCGGAGGTCGCGGACCTGGGCACCTTCGCGACCCGTCACGGCTTGACCCGGGCGACCCTGCTGCAGGGCGCCTGGGCGTCGGTCCTGGGGGCCGCTGCCGGTCTCGACGACGTCGTCTACGGCACCACCGTGTCCGGCCGTCCGACCGATCTTCCCGGTTCCGACGCGATGTTGGGGATGTTCATCAACAACCTGCCGGTGCGGGTCGCTTGGGACCCGGACGAGGACGTCGCGGCCTGGCTGTCGCGCCTGCAACGGGATCTCGTGGCCTTGCGGAGCTTCGAGCACAGCGCGGCGGAGGATCTCCGCAGAGCCGCGGGGCTCGCCTTTGGCCGGCGGCTCTTCGACAGTCTCGTCCTGATCCAGAACTATCCCGTGGGCGACGTCGGAGGCCAGCTCGGCGCCCGCAGCCTTTCGGTGGAGAGCTTCCGTTTCCGCCTCGAGACCGCCTATCCGCTGACCGTGGTGGTGGCGCCGGCCGATGGTCTCCAGCTGCGTCTTCACTTCGACGGCCGCCGCTACGACCGGGCGACGGCGGCGGCGGTGCTCGCTGCCTACCGGCGAACCCTCCTCGACCTGCCGTCGGGAAGGGAGCTGCCCGAGATCCGGGCACGGGCCATGGAAGAGCTCGCGGTGGTGGAGCCACCCGTGACGGCAACGGCCGGCGGCAAGGCTCCCAGACGCTGGATCGCCGGTGAGCTGGTCGATCCGGCCCTCGTCGCCCGCCGCCTCGCCGACCTGCCACCGGTGACCGGAGCTGTCGCCCGGTGGCGACCCGACGGTGCCGGCGGGGACCTGGTACTGGTGGCCCTCGCGGTGGCGCCGGGAGCCGGCTCCGACGCTCTCCTGCGCCGGCTCCGTCGGCGACTGCCCCCGGCGGCGATGCCCGTGGCCCTGGGGTTGCTCGAGGCGCTGCCGCGGCTCGAGGACGGCACCCTCGACGAGGCGGAGCTGGCGGCGCGGGCGGACGAGGCCCTGGCCCTGGCGGTGGTCGCCTCCGCCGGGACCGGGGCGGCGTCGTCGGTCGATCCCTCGCTGGCGCGCATGGCGCAGCTGTGGTCCGAGGTCCTCGGCCTGCCCCAGAGCGCCCTCACCGGCGACTTCTTCGAGCTGGGCGGGCATTCCCTCTCGGCGATCCAGCTCCTCTCGCGGGTGCGCGAGAGCTTCGCGGTCGAGCTGCCGGCCCGGGCTCTCTTCGAGCAGCCGACGCTGGCCGCCATGACCCGCCTGGTCGCGTCCGCGGCGGGGACTGCCCCGAGCACCCCCGTCGAGATCGTCGACCGGACCGGCGAGCTGCCGCTGTCCTTCGCCCAGGAGCGGCTCTGGTTCATGCACCAGCTGGAGCCCGAGAGCGCCGCCTACAACAGCCCGCGAGCCCTGTGGCTCGAAGGGCCTCTCGAGGCAGCGGCGCTGGCCGCCGCCCTGCGCCAGCTGGTGGTGCGGCACGAGAGCCTGCGGACCCGCTTTCCCTCCGACGACCTCGATCGGCCGCAGCAGGTGATCGACGAGGCGGTGCCGGCCCCCATCCCCTGCCTCGACCTCGGCTCGCTGGCCGTGGCGGCCCGCGAGCCCGAGGCGTTGGCGCGGATCCTGGCGCGCGCCCGCCGCCCCTTTTCGCTGGCCCGGGGGCCGCTGTTCCGCGCGCTTCTCGTGCGGCTCGAACCGCGGCGCCATGCTCTGCTGGTAGAGCTCCATCACATCGTTTCCGACGGTTGGTCGATGAACGTGCTGGTGGGGGAGATGGTGGCGCTCTACCGAGCGTCCGTGGCCGGTGATTCCAGCCCGCTGCCGCCGCTGCCGGTGCAATACGCCGACTTCGCCGCCTGGCAGAAGGCGGAGCCGATGCAACGGGCGCTCGAAGCGCAGCGCGAGTACTGGCGGCGCCACCTGGCGGCGCTGCCCGAGGAGCCCCTCTTCGCGCTCGACCATCCCCGGGGCGAGGCGCGCCGCTTCCGGGGCGCCGATGTCTACGCACAGCTCGAGACGGGTGTGTCCGGTGCTCTCGAACGGCTGGGGCGGCGCGAAGGAGCGACGCTCTTCATGACGTTGCTCACGGTTTTCGCGGCCCTGGCTCACCGTCTGACCGGCGCCACCGACATCGCCGTCGGCACCGACGTCGCCGGTCGCGAGCGAGCCGAGCTCGAAGGGCTCATCGGATTCTTCGTCAACAACCTGGTGTTGCGCATCGACGCCTCCGGCAATCCCACCTTCCGCCAGCTCGTCCATCGGGTCCGGGAGGTGGTGCTCGACGCCTTCGCTCACCAGCAGGTGCCCTTCGACCGCGTGGTACAGGACCTCGGCGTTCGCCGCGACCCGGCACGGACACCGCTCTTCCAGGTGCTCTTCGTGCTCCAGAACACACCTCGCAGCATCGTCGACCCTGGCGAGCTGACGCTCCGGCCGCTCGAGGTCGAGGCGGCGGTGAGCAAGTTCGACCTGGCGATCTTCTTCCGCGAGTCACCGGGCGGGCTTTCGAGCAAGTGGACCTATGACACCGACCTCTTCGAGGCGCGAACCGTCGAACGCCTGGTCGGACGCTACGAACACCTGGTCGGACAGGTGGTGACGGGCCCCGACCTGCCGTTGTCGCAGCTGGACCTCGAGGCTTCGTCGTCGTCCCAGCCCCGGCGGAGCGCCGAGCGGCTCCGTGCCCGACGTCGCCGGTCCGCCGGCTGAGACCTCGTTGCGCCATCAACCCGATCGATCGGACACAAGGATAGGCAGACCATCGATGACCACGACCCTCCAGGGATATCGGCTCTCGCTCCAGCAACGGCGGCTCTGGGCGCAACGGGGAGACAGCCCGGCCTTCTGCCTGCAGCAGGCGCTGCTGCTCCACGGACCCGTCGACGGCGGCCGGCTCGAGACAGCGCTTCGTCAGGTGATCGCGCGGCACGAGGCCTTGCGCACCACCTTCCGACGCCGGCCGGGGATCAAGCTGCCCGTGCAGACGCCCCTGGACGAGCCCGAGCTGCGCTTCGAAGAGCGCAGCCTCGAGATCTCGCCGACCCGTGAAGGGGCCGGCGAGGAGCTGCGTCGTCTGCGCCGCCGGCCCTTCGACCTGGAGATGGGACCGGTGGTGTGGGCGAGCTTGCTGCGGGGACCGGCGGACCGCCATCTGCTGCTGGTTGCCGTGCCCGCTCTGGCGGCGGACGCCCACAGCCTCGAGCAGGTTCTCGATGAGGTGGCGGCGGCTTACCGGGGTGAGCTTCGAACGGCGTCGGAAGACGAGCCGCTCCAGTACGTCGAGTTCTCCGACTGGCAGGACGAGCTGGGCGACGCGGAGGACGAAGAAGCGGTCGAGGCGCGGCGGCGCTGGCAGCGTTGGCAGCAGGCGGCGACGGACCTGGAGCCGCGGTTCGCCGAGGTCGGACCGGGGAGCGATCGCGGCCGGCTCAAGATCGAGGTACACCGGGAAACGCTCCGCGGGGCTCCGCTGGCGGATCTCCGCCGGCGGGCCGAGGAGCAGGGAGTCGAGCTCGAAGCCGTCGTCTTCGGCGCCTGGGCGGCGGTCCTGCTGCGGCTGACCGGCGAGGAGCAGCTGGCGCTTCACCGGCGTTTCGACAATCGTCCCTTCGAGGACCTCGAATCGGCGGTGGGCCCCTTCGCCAAGCAGCTGCCGGTGGTGGCTCGGGCTACGGCGGAGCTGACCTTGGGCGGGCTGGTCGAACAGCTGCGGGACACGGTGGGGCAGATCGCTCGCTGGCAGGAGTACGCGCTGCCCGAGGACGAAGAGCCCGCGGCGGAAGGCTGGCCCTTCGAGTACGACGTCCAGGGAGCCGCGCGCGAGGCGGGCGCCCTGCGGTTCGAGCCGGTCGATCGCTACGGATGGACCCAGGCGGCCCCGGTGGCCCTTTCGGCCACCGACCGTGGCTCCGAGCTGGTGCTCGATCTCGGCTTCGACCTCCAGCGGGTCGACGAGCCCTGGATCGCGGCGTTGTCCGGTCGCCTGCTGCGGTCTCTCGCAGCGCTTGCCGACACCTGGCACCTGCCGCTCGCGGACCTCGACCTGGTTTCGGACGCCGAGAGGACGGAGCTCGCCGCCTGGGCCGGTTTGCCCTTGGATCCCGAGGGGTCCGCGACCAGGGACGCCGAAGGGATTCTCGAGCGTATCGCCGCGCGGGTCTTGGAGGATGGGGAGCGCACGGCGCTGGTCAGCGCCGAGGGCGAGTGGAGCTACGCCGAGCTGTGGCGGCGTTCGGGCCGTCTGGCCCGCGTGCTGCGCGAGCACGGTGTCGGTCCCGAACGGCCCGTGGGTTTGCTTCTCGGGCGAGGGGGCGGCTTCGTCGCGGCGATGCTCGGCGTCTGGCGCGCCGGTGGTGCCTACCTCCCGCTCGATCCGGAGCTCCCCGCGGGGCGCCTCGGACAGCTCGTGACCCGCGCGGGTACGGCCTGCCTCGTGGTCTCGAAGGCTACGGCGGGCGCCGCCCCTGATGGCTCGTCACGGGTGGCAGTGGAGGCCATGGAGGATCCGCGTTTCGATGGTCCTTCCCTCGACGACCAGGCCCCGGAGGGCGCGGCCTCGGGCTTCAAGCCGCCGTTCCCCGAGCAGCTCGCCTACGTCCTCTTCACTTCGGGCTCCACCGGCGAACCCAAAGGCGTGATGGTCGAGCATCGCCAGCTGGCGAGCTACGTCGCCGCCTTCGAGCGACGGGTCGACCTGACGGCGGTGACCCGTTGGGCGGTGGTTTCGACCTTTGCCGCCGACCTCGGGCATACGGCCCTCTTCCCGGCGCTGTGCCGGGGCGGCTCCGTCACCGTCGCGTCGCCGGCGGCGGTTTCGGATCCGGCGGCCTTCGAGAGACTGATGGCCGCGGGGAGTATCGAGGGGCTCAAGATCGTTCCCTCGCACCTCAAAGCGCTGATGTCCGGTGGTGCGCCCGAGAAGAGTCTTCCGTCCCGTTTGCTCGTCCTGGGTGGGGAGGCCTGCGATCCGGAACTGGTCGGCCGGGCCCGTCAGCTGGTCCCGGGGCTGTGCGTGGTCAACCACTACGGACCCACCGAGACGACGGTGGGGGCGACCGCCGGCGAGGTGCCCCCGGGGGTCACGGCGGGCACGCCGGTTCCACTCGGCCGTCCGCTGGCCAACGCCACGGCCTGGGTTCTCGATCGGCGTGGTCGGAGGGTTCCCCCGGGGGTTCCCGGAGAGCTGTGTATCGGTGGCGCCGGGGTCAGCCGCGGGTATCTCGGCTCGCCGGCCCAGACGGCCACGCGCTTCGTTCCCGACGCCCCGAGCGGGATCGTGGGCACGCGGCTCTACCGCACCGGCGACCGTGTGCGCTTGACCGAATCCGGTCTCGAGTTTCGCGGCCGCATCGACCATCAGGTCAAGCTCCGAGGCTTTCGCATCGAGCTCGGTGAGATCGAGAAGGTGCTGGTTGCCGGCGACGAGGTGCGCGAGGCGGTGGTGGTGGTGCGCGACGACGGTCACGGCGAGCGGTTGGTGGCCTATGTCTCGCTGCGCGACGGTCGCCCCGGTGGGACGGCCGTCGTCGAGGCGCTGCGCGAAAGGCTGGCCGAGCGGCTACCCGAGTACATGGTGCCGGCCTCGATCGTCCTCTTGCCGCAGCTGCCGTTGAACGCCAACGGCAAGGTGGATCGCAAGGCGCTGCCGGCGCCCGAGGAGCAGGCCGCGAAGTCCGAGTACGCGCCGCCGCGGGACGCCACGGAGGCGGCCCTGGCGGAGATCTGGGCCCGGGTCCTGGGTGTGCCGCGGGTGGGGATCCACGACGGCTTCTTCACTCTGGGTGGCGACTCGATCCTGGCGATCCAGGCGGTGGGTCAGGGCAACCGGGCCGGCTACTCGATGACGCCGCAGCAGCTCTTCCGCCACCAGACCATCGCCGAGCTCGCCCCCCATGTCCGCCAGACCGAGCACTCGGGGGAGGCCGCCGTGGTCACCGGCTCGGCCCCCCTGACCCCGATTCAAGGCTGGTTCTTCGACTTCGGGTTCGCCCGCCCGGATTGGTGGAACCAGAGCTTCCTCTTCGAGCTGGGGGAGCGGGAGATCGACCTCGACGCGCTTCGCGGCTCGGTAGCGATGCTCCTCGAACACCACGATGGCCTCCGTACCTGCTTCCCCGTCGAGGGGGGGCGTCGAATCCAGCGTATCGAACCACCGATGGAGGGCAGCGAGCAGGTTCCCGTCGAGGTGATCGATCTCTCGGGGGACGGCGCCGAGCGAGGCGCCGATGCCCTTCGTCGGGCGGCCCGCGCCGTCCAGTCGAGCTTCGACCTGGCGGTTGCGCCGCTGGTACGGGTCGTCTGGTTCGCCGGTTCGGAGCCCGCCGACGGCCGGCTGTTGATCGTCGCCCATCATGCGGTCATCGACGGCGTCTCCTGGCGCATCCTGCTCGAGGACTTTCAAGCCTGCTACGAAGCGCTCTGCGCCGGCGAGACCCCTCGATTGCCTGCCAAGACCACCTCGTACAAGGAGTGGTCCGAGCGTCTCGCGACTCTCGCCGACGCTCCGGCCATGAAGACGGAGCGGGATTACTGGCTCGAGCTACCCACTTCGGCGGCGGCCGGCCTGCCGCCGGATCACGACGGCGCCAACACCATGGCCTCCGCCAACGCGGTGGGGAGAACGGTTTCGAAGGAGCTGACCCGCGCCTTGCTGCAGGAGGTGCCCAAGGCCTATGGGACCCGTATCGACGAGGTGCTGCTCACGGCTCTGGCGCGTGCCTTGGGGCCGCTCGTCGGCGGTCGCGAGGTGTTGGTCGAGCTCGAGGGCCACGGCCGGGAGGACCTGTTCGAGGATGTCGACCTGTCGCGCACCCTGGGTTGGTTCACCACCCACTATCCGGTGTGCCTGCCCGCGGTGGCCGACGAGGCGCCGGGGGCAGCGCTGGTCCAGGTCAAGGAGAGCCTGCGGCGGGTGCCGCGAGGCGGGATCGGCTTTGGCATCCTGCGCTACCTGAGCCGGGACGAAGAGACGGTCGAAACTCTCGAGACCTTTCCTGCGCCGACCCTCGGATTCAACTACCTCGGTCAGCTCGACCGCGTTCTCGACAGCGCCGGCTCGCTGCGCGTGGCGCGCGAGGTGCTGAGCGGTGACACCTCGCCGGAGGAGCGCCGCAGCCGTCATCTCGACCTCGGCATCAGCGTCGTCGCCGACAGTCTCCAGGTGCGCTGGACCTTCAGCGAGGAGCTCTATCGGCGGAGCACCATCGAGGGGCTGATGGAGCGATTCCTCGAGTGTCTCGAGGAGCTGGTCGAGCATTGTCTCGAGCCCGGAGCCGGCGCCTTCACGCCCTCCGACTTCCCGCTGGCGGGGCTCAGCTGGGACGAGATGCGACGGCTCGAGAGCCGGTTGGCCGAGTCCGGGACCGGTGTGCGGCCCGACCTCGAGGACCTCTACCCGCTGACCCCGCTCCAGGAGAGCCTCCTCTACCACGTGCTCTCGGCCCCAGGCTCGGACGTGGGCTTCGAACAATCCGTATCGACTCTCGCCGGCCCTCTCGACGTCGACGCCTTCGACCGGACCTGGAGGCGGGTGATCGAGCGCCACCCGATCCTCCGCACATCGATTCTGGTCGAGGACGTGCCGCGGCCGCTGCAGCGCGTCCAGCGGCGAGTCGAGCTCCGCGTCGCACACCACGATTGGAGCGATGCGACGGCGGACCAGCAGGACGCCCGGCTCGAGGAGTTCCTGCGTGATGACCGGCGGCGTGGCTTCGATCTCGATCGGGCACCGCTGATGCGCGTCGCGCTGATCCGCCTGGCTCCGGAGCGGCATCAATTCGTCTGGAGCTACAGCCACCTGGTCCTCGACGGTTGGTGCCGCGGCCTGGTGCTCGATGAGGTCTTCACCCTCTACGACGCCTTCCGCCGTGGGCAAGAGCCCGAGCTGCCGCGGCGCCGGCCGTTCCGGGACTACGTCGCCTGGCTCGACAGCCAGGATCGGGACCAGGCGGAGGCCTTCTGGACACGCACCGTCGCAGGCCTCGAGGGCCGCACCGACCTGGCGGTGGACCGCCTCGAAGCCGCCTCGGCAGCGGGAGAGCGCTATCGCTGGGTCGACGGCGCGCTCGACGAGACCGTCAGCGACGGGCTGGAAGACTTCGCTCGCCGGCATGGCTTGACGCTCAATTCGCTGGTCCAGGGCGCGTGGGCGATCCTGGCGTCGCGCTACAGCGGTTCGCGGCGGGTGGTCCACGGCATCACCGTCGCCGGTCGGCCGTCGGACCTGGAGGGTGCCGACGGCATGCTCGGCATGTTCGTCAACAACCTGCCGGTGTGTCTCGAGGTCGAGGAGGATCGCCCTGCCGGCGCATGGTTCCGCGCTGTCCAGGACCATCTGGTGGAGCTCCGGCGCTTCGAGTACAGCGCGCCGACGGACATCCAGGCGTGGAGCGGTCTGGCACCGGGCAAGCGGCTCTTCGACGTCCTGGTGCTGTTCCAGAACTATCCCATCGGGGACGTGGGGGAGGAGCTCACGTCGCGGAGCCTGCGCATCGAGGGCTATCGCTCGCGGCTCGAGACCAACTATGCCCTGACCCTCGGCATCGGTCGGGCGAGGCCGTTGATCCTGCGGCTGTTCTACGATGCGCGGCGCTTCGACGAGGGCAGCGCGACCCGCATGGTCGGCCATCTCGAAAGCCTGCTGGCGGGCCTGTCCCGGGGCGGCGACCCGCAGCTCCGCGATCTCGCCCTCGAGCCGGACGCGGCGCTGGGGCACACGGACTCCCCGGTGGCGGCGGGCAGCGGGGAAGACCCGCTGGCCACCCTGGGCCAAGCCTGGAAGAGCCGCGAGGACCGCTTGCGAAGCTCCGGCGGGCGAGCCGTGGAGACAGGAGCCCTCTCCGGCGACGACGTCCTCGCACGCTCCCGGCAGCTGGCCGCAGTCCTTGGCGAGGCCGGGGTGCGCTTGGGGTCGCGGGTC
>JAGQSE010000760.1:5744-6388 GCA_020439725.1 Acidobacteriota bacterium | reverse complement strand
GCGCGCCTGACTGCCCGCGTCGGGCTCTCGGTCGTGACGTGTCTTTGGGCTGCGCAAGCCTTCGGACAGATTGCGCCCGAGCCCGGGGCTGCGAGGTCTTCGGCTAGGACCTGGGGACAGCGGCTGGCCGACACGACCCTCGCCGAGCATCCCGAGGCCTGGAGACTTCGCAAGTCGGACGGCGAGTACCGCTGGTCCTACACGGTGGGTCTGGTGGGGCTGGGTCTCTATCGGCTCTCGGTCAAGCACGACGAGCCCGCCTATTACCGCTACATGCGGAGCTATGTCGATCACTACGTCGGTGCCGACGGTCACATCGGGACGCTGGCTCTCGACGAGTACAACCTCGACTCGATCAACTCGGGCAAGCTCCTCTTCCCCCTCCTCGACGACACTGGCGATGCCCGCTATCGGACCGCCCTCGACGAGCTCCGCCGGCAGCTCGAATGGCAGCCCCGGACCCACGTCGGGGTGTTCTGGCACAAGCGGAAGTATCCCTGGCAGGTCTGGCTCGACGGGCTCTACATGGAGGCCCCGTTCTACGCCGAGTACGCGGCGCGCTTTGGCCCGAGCGAAGACTTGGGCGACGTCGTCCGGCAATTCCGGGAGAGCTACACGAGGCTCCGCGACCCCAAGACGGGTCT
>JAGQSE010000760.1:0-5696 GCA_020439725.1 Acidobacteriota bacterium | reverse complement strand
GACGGGGAGGTCACCGGGCTTCTGGACCCGGTCGATGGGCTGGTACGCCATGGCGCTGGTCGACACCTACGAGCAGCTGCCCACGGCTCACCCCGGACGCGCCGAGCTCGCGCGCATGCTCTCAGAGCTCTCCGAGGCGCTGCTCCGCGTCCGCGATCCACTCACCGCGCTGTGGTGGCAGGTACCGGATCAAGGGGCCCGCGACGGCAACTACCTCGAGGCCTCGGGCTCGGCGATGATCGCCTACGCGTGGGCCAAGGGCGCGCGTCTGGGCGTCCTCGAGCCCTGGTACCGCGAGGTTGCGCGCGGGACCTTCCAGGGCGTGGTCGCCGAGCTCGTCGACTGGGACGAAAAGACCGGTCGCATGACCCTGCGGGGTGTCTGCCGCAGCGCGGGTCTGGGCGGGGAGCCCTACCGCGACGGCACCTACGAGTACTACGTTTCGACCGACGTCGTGGCCGACGACGCCCACGGGGTCGGTGCCTTCCTGCTGGCGAGCGCGGAGATCGAGTGAGGGGCCGCTCGCGGTTCGCGTCACGGCGTGTTCTCAACTCGGCGGCGCTGCTCGTCCTCGTGCTCGGACTGCGAGGGGAGGCCGCGTCGCCGCCTCCCGCCGATCCCTTGCCCGGCGAAGAGATCCTCCTGTGGCCCGGAGACGCGCCGGGCTCCGAGGGTCTTCCCCTCGACAGAGTCGTCACCGAACGTAGCCGGGACCCCGAGCTCCACGACCGCATCGTCACCCGGATCCGACGGCCCAGGCTGCGCGCGGTTCGCCCGGCTGAGCCCAACGGCACCGCCGTCGTCGTCGTCCCGGGCGGCGCCTATCAGCGGGTGGTGGTCGACAAGGAGGGCTTCGACGTCGCGGAGTGGCTGAACGGTCTCGGCGTCACGGCCTTCGTCCTCGAGTACCGGCTGCCGGCGGAAGGGCATGCGAACCCGTCCGACGTGCCCCTCGAGGACGCCCAGCGGGCCCTGCGTCTGCTCCGAAGCCGAGCCAAGGAGCTCGGCATCGACCCCAGCCGCATCGGCGTCCTCGGTTTCTCGGCGGGCGGTCATCTCGCCGGGGCGCTGGCGGCCTACCACGACGCCCAGGTCTATCAGCCGGCAGACGCTGCCGACCGCGAAAGCGCCCGTCCCGATTTCGCGGTCCTCATCTATCCAGTGGTGCACGCCGACTGGGTCTCGCCGGCCGTCCTCGAGGCTCCCGGGCTCCGCCAGGTGGTGGAGAAGTACCCGCTGGTGCCCAGGGCCTCCGAGTCCGGAGACCTCGATGCCTGGCCACCGACCTTCCTGGTGCAGACCGCCGACGATCCCTCGGTGCGGGTCGAGGGTGCCCTGCGGCTCTTCGCAGCCCTCCACTCCGCCGGCATCCCGGCCGAGATCCATGTCTTCCAAACCGGTGGCCACGGATTCGGGATCCGCAATGCGGAGGGCCCCGTCGCCCGCTGGCCCGCGCTGTGCGGGGAGTGGCTCCGCGGGCTCGGGGTGATCGGAGCGCCCTAGCCCCCACCCGCCGCGCTTGCGGGAGGCTCTAGGGAAAGAGCGGTACCACGCGGAGCCGGGCGGAGTCGGCGGACGCACCGCCATCGACCCGCCGTGGGGGCGGCGCTACCGGGGCGTCGAGCACCAGATAGCGGGCTAGCGGTAGCCGGAGCCGGGCGATCTCGCGCACCGCCAGCTCGGCGACGCGGCGGGCGCCGAGCTCGGAGAAGTGCGTGTCGTCGTGGCGGCCCTCGGGGAGCCGCGGGTGCTCGCCGGGCTCGAAGTGCTGGTAGAGGGCCTTCGAGCCTTCCTCGCCGAGAGCCTCGACCAGCTCTCGCGTTCGCGCCTCCATCTCGAGGAGCGGCACACCCTCCGCCCGCGCCACCTCGCGCACCACCCGCGGGTACTCGCCGTGGCTGTCGTAGAAGGCGCTGGCCTCGTCGAAGCGTCGCCGGACCACCGGGGTGGCGAGGATCGGATGACCGCCCTTGGCCCGGGTCTCGCGGACGAAGCGCTCGAGGTTGGCGCGGTAGGCGCCGTCGGGGGCGGTGTAGCGGGTCGGATCGGCGATCTTCTCGTCGTTGTGCCCGAACTCGATCAGCACCCAATCGCCGGGCTCGAGCGCTGCGAGAAGCGCGTACCAGCGCCCCTCATCCAAGAACGACTTGGTGCTGCGGCCGTTGACCGCCCGGTTGTCGACCGTCAGCGGTGGGCGGACCAGCTCGCGGAGGAGCTGCCCCCAGCCGCGCTCGGGGAGCTCGAGATCGGGCTTGTCGGCCATCGTCGAGTCACCGGCGAGGAAGAGCGTCGGTCCCTCGGGCTGGTTTGTCTCGCTCCCCGACGGGCGGCCGGTCCTCGCCGGAGGAGCGAAGGGGAGCGGCGCGACCCGCGTCGGGTCCCAGCCTCCGAGCACTACCGCCGGGGTGATGGCTTCGGCCTCCGCCGCGCTCAGCTCGCGGGACCACGGGACCCGTCTCGAGCGATCCGCGCCGGGGCCGGTGTTGGCGTACTCGAGATATCGGCTGGTCGTCTCGCGCCAGGGCTTGTCCCAGTTGTGCCAGCCCTCGGGACGGATGCCTTCACCGAGGTCGCTCCGCATGAAGAGGGTCGCCGCGTGATCCCGCCACGGCCGGCCGAGGTAGGTCTCGAAACCTTCGGCGACCCGCACCCGGCAACGATCGAAGACAAAGCCGAAGGGCGCGTCGGCGGGGGTGGCGGTGGCGGTGATGTAGCTGTCGGCGAGGGCGAGGATGTGGCAGTTCTCGAACCACGCGGTGGCACCGCCGAAGAGGAAGTCGGTGGTGCCGGCGATGAAGCAGCCCTCGAAGTAGTGCCGGCCGCGGTTCAGGAAGACCGTGTCCTGGTGGCCGAGGAAGCGGCAGTTGCGGAACAGCACGCGATCGCCATGGACCGCGACGGCCAGGGCCTGGCCGACGGGTCCGGCGTCGTTCTCGAAGGTCAGGTTTTCGACGGTGAAGTCGTCGGCGTCGACGTAGAAGGTGGGGGTCCGGAAGGTCCCGATGCTCTGGCCGTCGGGGCCGGTGACGTTGGCGTGGAGACCGTAGACCAGGCGGGTCGAGGCGGGGTCTTCGCCGATCAAGCGGACATGGCGTTTTTCGCGCTGGACGTAGACCCGCTCGCGGTAGACGCCTCGTTTGACGTAGATCGTCGCCGGCCGCTCGGGGGAGCCGGTACCGATCGTGGCGATGGCCGCCTGGATGGTGGTGAAGTCGCCGCTGCCGTCCTGAGCGACCACCGCGGTGAGCAGCTTGGCGTCGGTTTGGCCGCGCACCGCGGAGGCCAGCACTACGAGGCCGGCGACGAGACAGGGGAGCGCTCGTCTTGCGAGTTTCGGCCCGACGATCTGGTTGCGGAACACGCCCCGGGCCCGTCAGGAGGTGATCAGAGCCGAGGTCGCGGTGCCGCTCTCGACCGGATGCCCGGGGAGGTCGAAACCGAAGTAGCTGGCCGCGTTGCGGAAGCTGACGTCCTGGACCAGCGCGCCCACCAGGTCGAAGTCCCGCGGGATGAGGCCCGCGACCATGTCGGCGCCGAGCAGGTTGCACAGGATGCGGCGGAAGTACTCGTGACGGGTGAACGACAGGAACGAGCGGCTGTCCGCCACCATGCCGACGAAGCGGCGCAGCGAGCCGATCTGCGACACCGCCTCGAGCTGCCGCTCGATGCCGTCCTTCTGGTCGAGGAACCACCACGCGGAGCCGAGCTGCATCTTGCCGGGCACCGAGCCGTCCTCGAAGCTCGCCAGCAGCGAGGCGAGCATCTCGTTGTCGCGGGGGTTGACGTTGTAGAGGATCGTCCGCGGCAGGTGTCCGGCGGTGCTCAGGGCGTCGAGGAAGCGGGCCAGGGGCTCGGCGTAGACCTTGTCGCCCATCGAGTCGTAGCCCGTGTCGGGGCCCAGGTGAGCGAACATCTTGTGGTTGAGGTTCCTCATCGCACCGATGTGGAGCTGCATCGTCCAGCCCTTGTCGGCGTAGAGGCGGCCGAGCTCGAGGAGCAGCGCCGTCGCCAGCTGGTCGCCCTCGGGGGCTGTGAGCGCGCCGCCGGCCCGCAGGCGATCGAACAGGCTGCGCACCTCCTGGGCCGAGGCCGGTGCGAAGAGACCTCTGGCGAGGGCGTGATCCGAGAGGCGGCAGCCGGCCTGGTGAAAGATCTCGACGCGCATGGCGAGCGCTTCCACCAGGTCGTCGAAGCCTCTGATGTCGACGTGGACCACCGCCGCCAGGCGATCGAGGTAGGTGTTCCATGCCGGGCCATCGGTCACCGCCAGCACCCGGTCGGGGCGCCAGGCGGGGAGCATGCGCGTGGGGAAGCTCGGATCCGCCGCTATTTTCCGGTGGTGCTCGAGGGAGTCGATGGGATCGTCGGTCGTGCACAGCGCGAGAACGTTGCTCTTGGCGATGAGCGAGCGGGCGGAGAGGCCCTTGCGGAACACCGCCGAGGTTCTCTCCCACACCTCGTCGGCGGTGTCGGGGCCCAGCAGCAGGTCGTCGATGCCGAAGTAGCGGGCCAGCTCGAGATGGCACCAGTGGTAGAGGGGGTTGCGCAGCAGGTAGGGGGCGACCTGCGCGAAGGCGTCGAACTTCTCGCGATCGCTGGCGTCGCCGGTGCAGAAGCGCTCGTCGACACCGTTGGCGCGCATCTGCCGCCACTTGTAGTGGTCACCGCCCAGCCACACCTGGCTGAGGTTCTGCCAGCGCCGGTCCGCGGCGATGTCCGCCGGCGGCAGGTGGGTGTGGAAGTCGATGATCGGCAGGTCCGCCGCGTAGTCGAAGTAGAGCCGGGCGGCCTCGTCGCTCTGGAGCAGGAAGCGCTCGTGGATCAGCCCGCTCACCGGGCGGCCCCCGTCTCCCGGACTTCCGCCGCCTTGGCCAAGGCCTCGCGGGTCTGCCGGGTGATGGCCGACCACTCCTTGCCCGCGATCTGGCTCTTCGAGGCGAGCCACGAGCCGCCGACGGCGAAGACCTCGCGCAGGGCCAGGTACTCGTTCATGTTGTCCAAAGAGACGCCGCCGGTGGGGCAGAACCGAACTCCCAGCGGACCGTAGGGACCGGCCAGCGCGGCGAGCATCTTGGCGCCGCCGGCGGCGCCCGCCGGGAAGAACTTGAGCAGCCGCAGCCCCAGCGACAGGGCGCGCTCGATCTCCGTGGGCGTCTGGACGCCGGGGAGGAAGGGCACACCGGCGTCGGCAAAGAGGCTCAGGGTGTCGGGGTTGAGACCCGGAGCGACGCCGAAGGAGACCCCCAGGTCGAGGACCTGGAGCGCCTGCTCGCGGGTGACGACGGTGCCCGCCCCGACGAACATTTGAGGAAAGGCGCGGAGGATGCGGGCCAGCGCAGCCGAAGCCGCGGCGGTGCGGCAGGTCACCTCGATGACGTCGAGCCCGCCCTCGAGGAGGGCTTCGGCCAAGGGCTCGGCGTCGTTCTCGTCGTCGATGACGATGACCGGGATCACCGGTCGGGCCGCCAGTCGTTCGCTCATGTTGGGCTCTCGCTCATGTCTGGATCGTTCTCTCGAGGGTTCAAGGTGCCGGGGAGATCAGCGGTCCACCCGGGCGCCGCCACCGCGGACGAGCTTCTCGACCTCGGCCAGCGAGGCCATGGTGGTATCGCCCGCCGTGGTCATGGCCAGGGCGCCGTGGGCGGCGCCGTACTCGACGGCCTGGGCCGCGTCGCCGAGCTCCATCAGGCCGTAGA
>JAGQSE010000759.1 GCA_020439725.1 Acidobacteriota bacterium | reverse complement strand
CAAAGGCGCCTGCTCTATACGACCCTCGATTCGGAGCTCCGCCAGTCCATCGCCGGTGCGGCCGGCGACCCCGAGCGCAAGGCTCGGCTCGACCGCCAGCTGGCGGCGGTCCTGGACACGCTGCCACCACCCTGCCGCCGGGTCCTGCGCCGGCGCTACGGTCTGGCCAGTGGCGCGGCTTCGCCGGTGCCCCAGGGCCGGAGGGCCGAGGAGCTCGCCGAGCGTTGTCTCGCGGCCCTCGGCCGGCGCCTGGTCGAAGCCGGTATGCTTGGGGAGCGCAGCCGCCCCTCGTGAGCCGCCAGCCGCGCCGGGGCGGGCGTACTTATCGTCTTCCGACCAATGAGCTGTCGCTTTCGACGACAAAAGCAGTCGTCGATCCTGGACGTGCGAGTGCCGCTGTGCTAACATTCGGCAATTCACGCCTTGTATCGCAAGGCCGGCTTTGGCCCTTGTCTTCGCCGGAGATCCGATCTCGGTGGGAGCCACCGAGAGGGCGAATGAGAGGGCCCATGGGAGGGGACTGGTGGAGCGCACTCTAGACCGCTGTGCGTCGCAGACGAACCGTGGCGAAGAGATGGTCGGCAGGGACGATGACATGGATCTCGAAGACTTTCTTCGCGGGATCTATCCCAAGCTTCGTGCCGCCATGTCTCAGTTTCAGGTGCCCATCGAGGACGCCGAGGACGTCGTGCAGCAGGCGCTGCTCGCCCTGGTCTATCAGTGGGGCACCATCCGCGACCCCGAAGCCTGGCTGATCGGCACCGTACGCAACAAGTGCCGCCTTTACTGGCGTGAGCGTCGGCGCCGTCTCTACGAGGCCGTCGACACGATGATCCTCGAGTGGATGGCCGAGGGCGCCGGGCCGCGACAGGAGCGGACCGACGTGCTGCGCGACCTCAACGCCCTGGTCAGCCGTCTGCCACCGCGCTGCCGAGACATCCTGCGGTTGCGCTATGGCCTGGGATACAGCCCGCCGGAGGTCGCCGAGCGGCTCGGCTACCAGGCCTCGAGCATCTCCAAGGTCACCAGCCGGTGCCTTGCGGCCCTGGTCGACCAGATGGTCCGTCGCGGCTTTTGTCGCTCTGTCGACCTCGAGTCTTCGACCGCCGAGTCGAGTCCCGACCAGGTCCAGTAGCTGGCTCCAGACCCCGCCCGCCCTGGGCGGGGTCATGTCATTCCTGCGACACGATTCGGCGGCGCCCGAAGGTAGGGGAGCGATCCCGACCTCGGCCACGCTGCGAATCGGACGGCGTCAACTCAAGTGCGGACACCCAGCAAGAGGTAGAGGGCGACGGTGGCGAAGACCAGGCTCGGTGCCCACACCGCGAGCATCGGCGGTAGGGCTCCCGCGGTGCCGAGGGTACGGAAGAGCACGAAGACTGCCATGAACACCATCCCCAGCACCACCGACAACCCGACGCCATAGAGCGCCCCCTGCTTGCCCAGGCGGAAGGCGAAGGGCAGGGCGACCAGCGCCATGATCAGCGAGATGAACGGGTAGGCGATCTTGTTGTGCAGCTCGACCCGGAGCTCCGGGACCTGCTGCCCCCGTTCTTCGAGCTCGTCGATGTAACGAGCCAGCTCGCGAAAGCGCATCTGCTCCGGTGGCCGGATCTCCGAGGTGAAATAGTCGGGCGTCTCGGGGTAATCGCTGAGCCGCGGTTCGCGGAAGCGCTCGTAGTCGGTCACCAGCGGCCCGTCGAAGGAGCGCTTCCAGCCGTCCTCGATGATCCAGCCGCTGCCGTTGTAGGTCGCGCGAGCGGCGTAGAGCCGGCGCGACAGGCGGTAGTTCTCGTCGAACTCGAAGATCTGGAGTCGCTCGAGGGCCTCGCGCTTGGGGTCGTAGTGGACGTAGTTGTAGACGTACCGGCCCTGGCCGAACAGCCATTGCCGGTCCGCCCGCCGGTAGGTGCGGGCGCTCTTCCTGCCCTTGATCTGGTCCTTGATCTGGGCCACGCGCTCGTTGGAGGCCGGGAGGACCGCCGACTGCAGGTAGACGTTGAACGCCGCCACCAGCGCCGCCAGGGCCAACGCCGGCAGGGCCAGCCGGAAGAGGCTGACCCCGAGCGCCTTGAAGGCGGTGAGCTCGTTGCTCCGCGACAGCAGGCTGAAGGTGATGAGCGTGGTCACCAGGACGACGATGGGAGCGATGTCGTAGACGATCTGAAGCGACAGGAACTTGTAGTAGTTGAAGATCAGGCCCTGGGAGACGTGGTTCTTCAGCATGTCGTCGATGTTCTCGCCCAGGTCACCGATGATGTAGAGCGTGATCCCGGACAGGAAGACCAACCCCAGGACCATCACGAACGCCCTGGCCACGTAGCGATCGAGGAGGCTCGGGACCGGGAGCTGGAGGCGGGGGAGGCGGAGCACGATCCGGTTGCCCGCTCCCTCCGCGCGATCCGGGTCGAGATGTCCGGCCGGCACGCGCCGCCGCTGCTCGGCCACCGTGGCCCGGTTCTGCGCCCGTCGCCGCCGCCGGCTCCGGACCCACCCCGACAGCTGCCGCAGCCAGGCCCAGAGGTCTCCACGGACCCAGTGGTCGAAGCGCGACAACAGCAAGCTCTTGTCGCTGTTGCGCCGCAGCAGGAGGAATAGACCGGCTGCGCCGAGCAGGACGTTGGGCGCCCACATCGCGACCCATGGCTGGATCTTGCCGTAGCGCGCCGCCTCCTCGCCGTTGGTCAGCAGCACCCAGTAGACCAGGATCACCGCGATCGACAGGGCGAAACCCGAGGTCTTGCCGCCGCGCCGGTTGTTGAACCCGAGGGGCAGGGCGACGAGACCGAAGACCAGGCAAGCGACGGGGATGGAGAAGCTCTTGTGGATCTGGACCCGCGCCAGATTGCGCATCTCCGCCGAGACGTCCGGGTCCCTGGCGCGTTCGCGGAGCTCCCCGAGGTCCATTTCCCGCAGGCTCTTCGACGCCGAAATCTTGGCCTTGCGCCGGGTCGTGAACTGGTCCTCGAGCACCGTCTCGAGAACCTCCTGCTGGCTGATGTTGTAGGCGTCGGGGTTACGCACGTCGACCCGATGGGTGACCGCGTTCTCGAGCCCCAGCACCAACCGTTCACCGTCGGGGTCGACCCGCACCTCACCCCAGTCGGCGACGATGATCTCCTGCTGGTCGCCGGGCAGGCTCTGGGCGAGAAAGACTCCCTTCCAACGCTTCTGTCCCGGAGGCACCTCGAAGACGTAGAGCACCTTGCCGTCCCATTGCTCGTGGAAGACGCGGGGTTCGACCTGTTGCGAGACGCTCTGGGTGAGGATCTCGAGGTTGAGCTGCTGCAGCGCGAAGTTGCCGTGGGGGAGCACCGACACCATCAGGTAGATGTTGAGGGCGCAGAGCGCTGACGACAGCAGGAGGATCGGTCGGTAGAGCGTCATCAAGCTGATGCCGCAGGAGCGCAGGGCGACCAGCTCGCTGTCGGCGGCCAGCCGGCCGACGGCGATGAGGATCGCGAAGAGCAGCGACATGGGGATGGTCAGGACCACGCTGCTGGGTAGGACCAGGAGCAGCAAGCGCCCGACGGTGCTCGCCGGCAGCCCGCGCTGGATGATCATCTCAGCGGAGCTGAAGAGGTACTGAAGCAGCAGGATGAAGGTGTAAACCAGGAAGCCCAGCGCCAGCGGGCCCAAGATCTGGGCGAGGATGTAGCGGTCGAGACGGCGCATGGAGCGGCGATTATACGCTCCCGGCGTCATTTCCTCTTCATCTCCGGCGGTGCGGCAAGAGGGCCGCGAGCGGTCCTCGAAGGCCGCGGTATGCTCGCTTCGCCCCAAGCTCGGCCCCGGGTGCACGCGTACCGGCGCACCCTCAACCCACGACTTCCGAGGGACCAGGATGACGATCCAGCTCGAGCGCCGATATCGCTTCAGCGCCAGCCATCTCTACCGCCGCGACGAGTGGAGCGAAGAGGAGAACCGGCGCCGCTTTGGCAAATGCGCCAATCTGCCCGGACACGGTCACAACTACCGGCTCTTCGTGAGGGTCCAGGGGGCGGTCGATCCCCAGACCGGGTTCCTGGTCGATCTGCCGGGGCTCGACCGCATCGTACTCGAGCGCGTCGTCGACGTCCTCGACCACCAGCACATCAACCATGCCGTCGCCGAGTTCGGTCCCGGGGGGATGATTCCGAGCAGCGAGAGCCTGCTGCTGTGGATCCGACCCCGAGTCGAGGCGGGGCTCCGGGAGCTCGACGACACCGTGCGCCTGGTCGGACTGCGGCTCGAAGAGGACGAAGACCTGGCCGCCGAATGGCGTCCCGGCGACTAGTCGAGCATCTCGGAGCCGAGGGCGGATGCTCGGCACGGCGGCCCATCCTGCCGGGGGATCGTCCCTGGGACGTAGGCTGGGCCTCGAGGCAGAACTGGAAAGAGAAGGAGGCTCGGCGGGAAGCTTCAGGCCAAACCCGAACTCAGGTTTACATAATACATCTTATCGGACGTCGAGCTCGAGTCTGAATCACCGCCAGCGGAACGCAGCCAAGACTGCTCAAACCATGGGGCTACGACGGGGGCCCACAGGCGCCCGACCAAATGACAGCGCGATGGCTCGGTGCATCCCGCCTTACCGGAGCCATCAGGCGGCTCTCCGAAGGCAGGACTACCGCCGGCGTGCCGGTGTGAACCGTCTGTTCGCCGACTGTGTCGTAGCTAGATGTTCTTGCTGGAAGGGACTGGGACGTCGATCTGAGGTCTACCTGCGAGACCTGACGCCCGCGGCTGAGGCAGGGTCAGCGAACCTCATCGCCCGAGCGCAGCTGGTCGAGGATCTGCTCGAGGGCCTGGATGAGGTCGCCGCGGTCCACCTCGCTCTGGCGGAAGGTCAGCGCCAGGTTGTAGGACTTGTCCGGTGACCGGAACTTGAAGACGTAGGGCTTCTTGCGCCGGGCGGGTCCACTGCGGTCTTGGCGGAAGCGTCGGCGGAGATCGTCCCGAGACAGGCCCTGCTTGGCGACCGCCTCGAGCAGGTAGATCATCTCATCCTCGGACTCCGCCTTGAGGACCTCGAGCAGCACCGACTTCGAGGTGATCCCCAGCGCGTGGACGATGTCGCGGACCCGTGGCGGCATCTGGAGCAGCGCCATGCTTTCAGTGATCACCGTCCGCGACTTGCTCACCGCCTCGGAGATCTGCTCATGGGTGTAGCCGTACTGGTCGCCGAGGGCCTTGTAGCCTTCGGCCTCTTCGAAGGGAGTCAGGTCCTTGCGCTGGAGGTTCTCGATGAGCGCGATCTCGAGGGCCTCGCGCTCGGTGACCTCCATCTCGATCACCGGCACCTTCGACAGGCCGGCTTCCTGCGCCGCGCGGTACCGGCGCTCGCCCGAGATGATGCGGAGGACTTCTCCACCTTCCCCGTCCTCGTTGGGAACACTGCGGACCAAGATGGGCTCGAGGACGCCCTTCTCCCGGATCGAGGCGACGAGCTCGCTCAGGTCACCCATGGCGGTGCGTGGCTGCTTGGGATCGGGCTCGATGCTCGACAGCGGGACACGCCGGCCGACGCTCTCATCGTCGCGGGCATCGAACTCGTCGACGAAGTGGCTCGTGTGCCGCATCCGGCGATTCGTCGGCAGACCGCGCCGAGACGCGGCCGTGGGGGTGGTGTCAGACACGGCTCAACACCTCCTCGGAGAGCTTGTAGTACTCGAAGGCCCCGGACGACTTCGGGGCGAACCGGAAGATCGACTCCTGGTAGGCAGGACTCTCCTCGAGCCGCACGCTCTTGGTGATCACCGTCTCGAAGAGCTTGTCGCC
>JAGQSE010000758.1 GCA_020439725.1 Acidobacteriota bacterium | reverse complement strand
AGGAGCGAGAGGAGGGCGAAGAAGATCGCGAAGCCGCGGCTCCGGTAGCGCTGCCCCACCCACTGCGAGAGGGTCAAGGCGCTCACCGACTCGCCATACTTGCGGAAGCCCTTGGTCAGCACCACCAACGAGATCGACATGGCGATGGGCAGCACCACACACAGCCCGAAGGCGGCGCTCAAGCCAAAGTAGGCGACCAGGCCCGGGTTGATGATGAAGGTGGCGGCGCTGGTGGTCGAGGCCGCCAGCGCCAGCCCGACGGCGACGGGGGAAAAGGCGATGTTGCCGACCGCGTAGTCGGCGACGCTCCGGTTGCGCCGCGCACCGCGGACCACCAGCGCGAGGATCGCGGCGGCGTAGGAAAGGACCAGCACCCAGCTGGCCAGGATCTTCGGGTCCACGTCGCGCTCCTTCCTGGTTCAGGTCCGGCGGTGCCGGCGGTCGGGATCGATCAGTTGCCGCACACGTCGCCGTAGCCCGAGCAGCAGCCCGTGCCGGTACACGACGTGGTCAGCATGTTGATCTGGAGCTTCCCCGTGTTGTTCTTGGCGCGGTAGTGGCCGACGCCGTCGGAATCGCCGCCCAGGAGGTTGAAGTAGCTCCAGTCGGCCAGGTCGTAGTCGAGACCGGTGGCGGTGGTGCCGTAGCCGACGTCGAGCTGCGACTTGACGTTCGACCGGCTGTCGAAGCGCGCCGAGGTGCCGCAACCGGACACCGAGCTCGCGGTGCCGCACAGCACCTCGTCGTGGATGTCGGCGCCGATGGTGTAGAAGCTCGTGCTCTTGCCCGCCGGGTAGTCACGGAAGCCGCCGTCGCCCATGCGCGGATTCCACGTCGACCAGCTGTGCGGGTAGAGCCCGAAGATGTCCGAGTTGAAGTAGTTCTGCGAGCCGCAGGTCGGATAGGCCGCGTTGGCGTAGCCCACCCACCAACACGACGGCAGGCCGCGCATGCCACCGGCGATGCCGATGAAACGGCGGACCGAGCTCCACATTCCGGCATCCTCGATGGCGAAGAGCGCCATCGTCACCCCCAGCGAGTGGGAGACGACGTCGACCTGGCTCGAGCCGGTGTAGGCCTTGACGTCCCACAGGAAGTCCGAGATCAGCTGCGCCTTCGACGGCTGGTGGTAGTTGTCCTGCGGCAGACTGCGCTCGGTCGACGAAAGCCAGTTGAGGCCGAAGAGCTCGCAGTCGTTGTAACCGGCGGCCCGGAAGGCGTCGTAGACCGAGGCCGCCCCGGTCGAGGTCGGCAGGTCGAAGTTCTTGGCCTCGTCGCCGTTGCCGTGAAGGAAGACCACCGGCGTATGCGTGGCGACGCAGTTGCCTCCGCCGAAGCCGCCGTAGGGGGCGGTGGGCTGGAAGCCGCCGGCGAACTGGTTGGAGCCGCCCTGATAGGTCAGGGCACCGAGGGATGCAGGAAGGAGAAGGGAGAGCAGCGCGGTCACAGCAAGGGTGGGTTTCACAGGAGTCCTCCAAGGGTCGAGGCGGTCGTCGAAGGGGCCGTCGTCGGGCTGGCGGAGTCGGCCGGGGGCATGGGAGAGGCGGACTCGGAAGGATCGGCGGGGGCGTTGGCCGGCTCGGTGGGGGCCAAGACCTCCACAAGGATCGGGGCGAGGGTCGCCGGACACTCGATCTGGGGCACGTGGCCGCACTTGGGGACCAACGTCAGGTGGGCGTGGGGAAGACCGGCGAGCAGGCGGTCGGGGTAGTCGCGGCCCATGTAGCGATCCGATTCACCCCAGACGATCTCGATCGGGGTTTCGATCTCGCCGAGACGACCCTCGAGGAAGAAGCTCTCGAGGTCTTCCCGGGCCTCGAGCATCCGAGCCACTTGGGCTCTCGGTGCGCGCCGTACCAGGTCGTCGAGGACGACGTCCGGGGTCGGCGGGCTCGCCGGGTCGCGGATCGCCGCCATCAGCCGTCGCGCCTCCTCGCGGTCCTGGGGCAGGAGGTCGAGGTCGCCGGTGTCGGCGCGGAGCGGGCCGCCGTTGATCGCCACCACCCGCGACACCAGCTCAGGATGCCGCTGGGCGACGAGCATCGCCACCCAGGCGCCCATCGAATTGCCCACCAGGATCGACTTGGCGGCCTCGTTTTCGACCCCGGCGTCCTCGGCGAGCCAGGCCTCGAAGCGCGTCACCACCAGCGACATCGGCAGCGGGCCGGTCTTGGGGTCGCTCTCGCCATGGCCGGGCAGGTCGACGAGCAACACACGATGGCTTTCGGCGAGTCCCGGCGCCACCTGGAACCAGCCGCCGGCCTGGTCGGTGACACCGTGGAGCAGCACCACCGTCGGCCCGCTCCCCTTCTCCCACCAGACGAAGCGGCCGCCGTCGACCTCGGCTTCGTGGCGGGTGAACCCGGCGCCGGCGAGCTGGACTCGGCTGAAGGCGGCGAAGAGGTCCATGGGACCGGGCTTTGGGGCCTCGGCGGCCGCCGGAGCCGCCGCCGGCG
>JAGQSE010000757.1:1660-6720 GCA_020439725.1 Acidobacteriota bacterium | reverse complement strand
CGCCCGTGGCATGACCCCCAAGCCTCTGGTCGCCATCGGCGGCATCGATTCCGGGAACCTGGCGTCGGTGCTCGAGGCCGGTGCCGATCGTGTGGCGATTCTTGGAGCCATCTGCCGTGGAGACGTCGCCCTCAACAGCCGCCGGCTGATGGCGGCGGCGGAGGCCTGTGCATGAGCGCCCAAGAGCATTTCAGCAGCCGCTGGGGTTTGATCCTGGCGACCCTCGGCATGGCCGTCGGCACCGGCAACATCTGGCGCTTCCCGCGGGTCGCGGCGACCCACGGCGGCGGTAGCTTTCTCGTCGCCTGGTTGGTCTTCCTGTTGCTCTGGTCGGTACCGCTGATGGTCGTCGAGTTCGCCTTCGGCAAGCGTGCGCGGCGTGGAGTGATGGGAGCCTTCCACGATCTGGCAGGCCCTCGCTGGACCTGGATGGGAGGGTGGGTTGCCCTGTGCGCCACCTTCATCATGTTCTATTACTCGGTCGTCGCCGGGTGGTGTCTGCGCTACCTTTGGGCGTCGTTGACCGGAGAGCTCACCCGCCGCGGCTCCGCCGAGGTGTGGAGCGGCTACGCCGAGTCGCCAGCGGCGGTGGTCACTCACGTGCTGGCCATGGCCCTGGCGGCGGCGGTGGTGTGGTTCGGAGTCCGCGGTATCGAGCGGGTCGCCAAGGTGCTGATCCCGACGTTGTTCGTCCTGGTCGTGATCCTGGCGGTCCGCGCGGTGACGCTGCCGGGGGCGGAGGCTGGCCTCAACTTCCTCTTCACCCCGGACTGGGCGATGCTCAAGAACCCCGAGGTCTGGCTTCAGGCTCTCACCCAGAATGCCTGGGACACGGGAGCCGGCTGGGGCCTGATCCTGACCTACGCCATCTACATGCGTGTCCGCGAGGACGTCAGCCTCAACGCATTCCTGATCGGCTTCGGCAACAACTCGGTCTCGCTCCTCGCCGGGATCATGGTCCTGTGCACGGTGTTCGCGCTCAACCCGAGTGCCAGCCAGGAGATCGTGGGGGCCAACAACGAAGGGCTCACGTTCATCTGGATGCCCCAGCTCTTCGCCGCCATGCCCGCCGGTGGTTTCTTCATGACGCTCTTCTTCCTGGCGCTCTCCTTCGCCGCGCTGACCAGCCAGATCTCCCTCCTCGAGCTCGCCACCCGCGTGCTCATCGACCTGGGGGTCCGCCGGCACCTCGCGCTGCTCCTGGCCGCCGGTACGGGTGTGGTCTTCGGGACCTTCTCGGCGCTCTACATGCCGGTGTTCCGCAACCAGGACTGGGTCTGGGGTGTCGGGCTCATCCTCTCGGGCTTGTTCTTCTCGGTGGCGGCGCTGCGTTTCGGTCTCGGCCGGCTGCGACGGGAGGTGATCAACGCCGAGGGTTGCGACCTCGCGGTGGGCCCCGGCTGGAGTCTCCTGGTCGGCTTCCTGATCCCCCTTGAAGCGATCGTCTTGATGATCTGGTGGCTGTACCAGGCCCACGGCTGGGATCCCCAAGGGTGGCTCGATCCGTTCGGGTCCGAGACGGCTGGTACAGTACTTGCTCAATGGGCCCTGGGGCTGCTGGGTTTGGTAGTATTGAACCAACGGTTGGCCCGAGGTCTAAAGCGCAGTTGCGCCGAGGAGATGCCATGACCAGCCTGGCCGTCGTCACCATGTTGGTGATCTGCGGTACCGTCTGGGGTGGCTTCGCGGCGCTCGTCGTGCGAGCCGTCCGGCGCGAAAGCGCCAAGGTCAGAGATCGAGGGTCGCGTCTCCCCCCGAGCGGCCCTGCGCCCGAGCAGGGATGAAAGTCTTCCTGATCGGGTTCATGGGCAGCGGAAAGTCGACCGTCGGTGGCCGCTTGGCCCGCCGGCTCGGCTTACCCTTCGTCGATCTGGACGCGGAGATCGTTCGCGCGGCGGGTTGTCCGATCGCGGAGATCTTCGAGCGCTTCGGAGAAGAGGAGTTCCGGCGTATGGAGGTGGAGGCGTTGCACAGTGCGCTTTCCGGCGCTGCTGCGGTCGTTGCTACGGGCGGCGGCCTGGCCAGCCAGGAAGGGGCTTTCGAGGCGATGGAGGCCGCGGGCACGACCGTGTGGCTCGATCCCGATGTCGAAACCGTCCTGCGCCGGCTGGCGGCCGGGGAGCGTC
This sequence comes from Acidobacteriota bacterium, assembly GCA_020439725.1. Lineage (GTDB taxonomy): Bacteria > Acidobacteriota > Thermoanaerobaculia > Multivoradales > JAHZIX01 > JAGQSE01. The sequence continues at coordinate 4,594 of JAGQSE010000757.1, read as the reverse complement.
GTGTTCGGCCGCTGGCGCGCGACGAGGAGAGCCTTCGGGCGCTCTACGCTCGGCGCTTGCCCGACTACCGGCGTGCACGGATCCGGGTCCCCGTCGCGGCGACCGACAGCGCGGACGAGGTGGCCCGTAGGGTCGTCACTGCCCTCGAGGATTCGCCGTGCGCTACCTGATCGTCTCCGACATGCATGGCAATTGGGACGCCTTCGAGTGCGTCCTCAAAGCCGTCGACCTCGCCAGCTTCGATCGCATCCTGGTCCTCGGGGATCTGGTGGGCTATGGCGGTTCGCCCAACGAGGTGGTGGAGGCGGTGCGGGATCTCGACGGTCGTTCGGTGGTGATCCGAGGCAACCACGACAAGGTAGTTTCGGGGGTCGACGACGGTATCAATTTCAACTTCGCCGCGCTGACCGCCGCCCGGTGGACCACTCGCAGCCTTTCCGACGAGAATCTGCGCTTCGTCCGCGAGCTGCCGCTGGGGCCCGTCGAGGTGGAGCCCGGAACGGTGATCTGCCACGGCTCTCCCCTCGACGAGGACGCGTACGTGTTCTCCGACATGGACGCCCGCGAGGTCTTTCTGAGCGGCGACGCCTGGCTGACCTTCTTCGGTCACACCCACATCCCCTGTGTCTTCTGCCAGGGTGACGAGGGGATCGAGGTGGGCTTGCTGCGCGGCAAGCACGGCCGGCTGCAGCTCGATCCGAACCAGCGCTATCTGATCAACCCGGGATCCATCGGGCAACCGCGCGACCGCGATCCACGCGCGTCCTACATCGTCTTCGACAGCGAGACCGGCACCGTGTCCTGGTACCGGCTGACCTACCCGGTGGAGAAGGCGCAGCGCCGCATCCTCGAGGCGGGCCTGCCGCGCGTGCTGGCGGACCGGCTCGCGGTAGGCCAGTAGGACCCCAAAACGCCGCGAGGCCGGTGATCCCACCGGCCTCGAAGCTCAGACGAAACGACGGTGGTGAGGCTCGCAGTAGCGAGCACCGCTCAGGCTGGGTTTCCGGTGCGAGCCGCGATGTTGGTCAGCACACGCGCCTGGCGATACCGGCTCCAGGTGGCGCCCAGGCCGCCGGCCAGGACCACCAGCAGGCCGTACCAGACCAGCTTGATCAGAGGCTTCCGGGTGACGTCGATGGAGAGCTCCGCCGGCGATTCCTGGGTGCCCTCGCCGATGCCGGCGAAGGCCAGGCGCACCGCACCACTCGACGCGTTGATGCCGGTGATCGCCACCTGGCCGCCACCCGGCAGGTCGAAGGCCTGGGTTTGTACGCGGCCATCGGGGCTGAAGCGGTAGAGGGCCTCGAGGGGCTGGGGCGAACCATCGCGCACCACCTCGAGCTTGGCGCCCACCGTCACCAGGCCGCCTCCCTCCATCTGCGCCAGGGCGTTGCCCTCGGCGTTGAGGTCGAAGTCGACGAAGCGGATCTGGGCGTCGCCGAGGGTGAGCGTCTGGCCCTTCTCGAGCTGGGCCTGGGTGATCGGACTGGCATCGGCCCCGGGGTCGAACTCGAGCGGCGAGACATAGATGTCCGAGGTCATCATGCTGCGGATGTGCGGGTGCGCCATCAGCTGGCCGGTGCGGTCGTTGACGAAGAGCTGCGGGTACGAGTAGTAGGTCTCGCCGTTGGGACGGACCACCTTGACCTCGAAGCGCTCGCGCTCGTGGCCCATGCGCGGGATGAACCGCGTGAAGGTCAGCTCCATGCCGTCGACGCTCTGCGGGATTCCCTGCTCGAGGGTGACCTTGGTGCTGTGGTCATAGGCGGACGAGGCGAGGAAGCCGAGCAGCATGATGCCGACGCCGACGTGCGAGAGGTAGCCTCCGGCTCCGGCGAGGCCGCCGACGCGGGCCTTCTGGATCGTCTTCTCGAGGTTCGAGACCAGCGCGGCGCTGGCGAGGAAGACCATCAGCAGGTGCATGGGGTTGAGCACCCCGAGCACCGCGGCGACGACCGTCACCGCCAGCGAGACCGAGCACGACAGCATCAGCTTTCGCGCCAGGACGTTGGGCTCGACGCCGCGCCAGGTGAGGAAGGGGACGACGGCCAGCAGCATCGCGACGATCATCGCGATGGGGGTGTTGACCCGGTTGTAGAAGGACGGTCCTACCTGGCCCGGGTTCTCCATGAAGCGGGTCAGGAGCGGCGCCGAGGTGCCGGCGGTGACGACGATGGCGGAGACCGTTACCGCGACCGTCGCCAGGACCATGAAGCTGCCACGGGAGAGGACCGGGTCCTCGTTCTCCGCCGTCGGTACGTTGCGCAGGCGGGTGGCCAAGAGGTAGAGCGACAGGCCACCGAAGAAGGCCATGAGGAAGATCAGCAGCCCCGAGATCCCCAGGTCGACGAAGCTGTGGACCGAGAAGTCCGCCAGTACGCCGGAGCGTGTCAGGAAGGTGCCGTAGAGCACCGACAGGAAGCCGAGGCAGGCGACCACCAGGTTGGCGCGTCGATAGCGCCCGCGGGTGCGCTCCATGTGCAGACCGTGGATCAGCACCGTGCCAAAGAGCCAGGGGATCAGCGAGGCGTTCTCGACCGGGTCCCAGCCCCAATAGCCGCCCCAACCGAGGGTCTTGTAGGCCCAGTAGCCGCCCATCAGGATGGCGGTGCCGAGGACCAGGAAGCCGCCCAGCGCAAAGGGGAAGGCCCTAGTCGCCCACTCGCGGTAGTCGCGTTTCCACATGGCTGCGATGGCGAAGGCGAAGGGGATCGCCGTCGATGCATAGCCGATGAACATGATCGGCGGGTGGATCACCATCCAGTCGTCCTGGAGCAGCGGGTTGAGCCCTTTGCCGTCGAGGGGCGTCTCGGCCAGCATGACGAAGGGGTTCTCGCGCAGCAGGATGAAGAGGAGACCGAAGAGCGTCAGGACGTAGACGCTCATCACCCAGGCTTCGAGCTTGCCGCAGGCCTTGAGCAGCAGCAGGCCCAG
>JAGQSE010000757.1:0-1599 GCA_020439725.1 Acidobacteriota bacterium | reverse complement strand
TAGTGCGCCGGCAGCTCCATCCCCGAGTACTGGAAGACGTACTCGAGGCGGAAGTCACGGCGTATCAGGAGCAGCGCGAAGACCAGCGAGGTCAGCGAGATGGCGATGGTGTAGAGACGGTAGGCGCGCCGGCCATAGGCGACCCCGGTGGGATCACCGTTGAGGGCGTTGGTGTAACCCCACAGCGCGGCCAGGCCAAAGAAGAGGGCGCTCCACATGGCCATGGCGCCGGGCAGGTACAGCTTGGAAACGTAGGTGGAGAAATGGGCGAGCAGATCCAAGGGACACCTCCCGGAGCGAGATCAGGGGAGCCGCCCGCAAGACCGTGCGGGCGGCGTTCGGCGGCTAACCGTAGGACTTGGTTTCGTACTTGTTGGGGCCCTGCTCGGCCTCGGCGCCCTGGTATTTGCTGGGGCACTTGACCAGGAGCTTCTCGGCATCCAGGACGTCGTCGGTGCTGTTGTAGCGGCCGATGGCGACGATGCTCACCGCGTCCTCGAAGTTGCCGGGCTTGACGCCGTGGTAGCGGACGCGGAGGGTCTGTCCGGTCTCGGCTTCCGCCAGCGTGAAGTTGAGCGACTCGCGCTGGTCGTCGTAGTTGTAGCTGCCCTCTTCGAGGCCGCCGGCGACCTGGACGGTGCGGTTGAGCTCCTTCGCCTGCTGGTAGGAGACGTAGGGCGTCAGCGTGTCTTTGAACGACGCCAGCGTGAAGCCGGCGAAGAGGAAGAGCAGCACTCCGCCGAGGATCTGAAACTTGCGGTGCTTCATCATCGGTCTTTCTCCAGCTCGCGGACCTTCTTGTTCAGGTACATCAGGTACAGGAACAGGCCGGTCCAGATCACCAAGTTGACGGCGAGGATCCAGGTGTTGTCTCCGAGCATCTCAGACGGTCCCTCCCGCCGGCGGAAGGTCGAGCTCGCGCGCCTCCCGGGCGGCTTGTAGCACCGCCAGACGGCAGCGCAGGTTGTGCATCCAGAAGAAGAGCACCATGAAGCCAAAGGAGCCCAGCAGGAGCACTTCCGCCATCCGCCGTTCCATCTCGATCTTACCCGTTTGGTTGACCACCGGCTCCGGGTGCAGCGTGTATCCGGTCATCCGGGGCAGGATGAAGAAGAGGAAGGGGGCGACGACCAGGCCCAGCACGCCGTAGGCGGCGGCGAGACGACGCTGGCGCTCGGGATCCGGTACGGCGCTCCGCAGCGTCATGTAGGCGCCGTAGAAGAGGATCGCGACCGTGATCCAGACCTGCCGCGGGTCCCAGTTCCAGTAGGCACCCCACATGATCTTGGCCCAAAGCGAGCCGGTGACGGTGGCCAGGACGCAGAACACGAGGCCCAGCTCGACGGCGCTGCCGGCGGCGATGTCATGGCGCAGCTGGCGGCCGCCGAAGAGGTAGCGCGCGCTCCAGATACCCGCCGCGAAGAAGGCGACGAAGGCCGTCCAGGCCATGGGGACGTGGAAGAAGAGGATGCGGCTCGACTCGCCGAGGAAACCGGCGGCCAGGGGCGCGTACTCGAAGGCGCCCCAGATGACGAGGCACAGCCAGAACCACAAGAACCACTTGACGAGGGGGTACTGGAGGAATCGCTTCATGACATA
>JAGQSE010000756.1 GCA_020439725.1 Acidobacteriota bacterium | reverse complement strand
ACCTTTGCGGCGCTGGGTCGCGCGACGGGTTTCGACGACCCGATCTTCGCCATGAGCGACGACGAGGTCTTCGACCGCGTCGCCGCCAACATCGAGATGACCGGCGGCACCCGCCCCGACCGCGACCTCCTCGCCGCCGGTCGCAGCCATGGCTACGACTTCCCCGGCCCGACGCCCATCCAGTTCGGCACCGTCTTCCCCAAGACCTCCGACGGCAAGGTTCACCTCACCCCGACGGACCTCGGCACCGAGCCCTACGCATACCTCGACCCCGACCTAGACGCCTATCCGCTCACGCTGATCAGTCCCGCCACCCAGCACCTGATCAACAGCACCTTTGGCGAATCGAGCCTAGACCGCCTGGAAGTCACCCTCCACCCCGACGACGCCACCCCTCGCGGCCTCCAAACCGGCGACCCCGTCCGCGTCCACAACCGCTCCGGCGAGGTCTGGTGCCACGCCCGCATCTCCGACCGCATCCGCCCCGGCGTCGTCCTCATCCCCAAAGGCGCCTGGCGCCGCTCCACCCCCAACCAAGCCACCGCGACCGCGCTGTGCCCCGACCACGTCAATCGGGTGGCAGGGGGAGCTTGCTACAACGATGCGCGGGTGGAGGTGGAAGGGCGGCGTGGGTAGCGCGACACTTGGTCGTTGGTTGCTGTCAACTCCATCAGACCAAGGCGAGGCCACCACCTCACCGTCCTTCTTGCGCAAGAAACTGTACGTCACCACGGGCTTCTCGACTTCTGCACAGGGATCTCCTCAAACGTTTCTAGCTCTAAATTGTACCCAGAATCCTTGGAAGATTGTTGGACCGGCAGCCACTCGTCTGAGTAGTAACGTAGCTTTCCATGCCCCAGGCCATGTCGGCATCGGTGCCCTCGTGGTGGCCCGCTCGGCACAGCGTTTCCCCCTCGGCCTCGAGGAGGTGATGCAGCGTCCCCTCGACCGTCCCGCAGACCGGCTCTCAGGGGTGCTCCTGAATCTTGCCGTCGCTCATTTCCACGATAGGCTCCGACGCGCTCTTGCCTTCGCTCTCCTTCTCAACGGTGGCCCTCCCTCCTTGGCCTTTGGTTGGTGTCAACTTCATTGGACCAAGGTGAGGCCACCACCTCGCCGTCCTTTTTGCACAAGGGACCGTGCGTCATCCGGTTCGCTCAGTTGTCAGAGCGCCGATAGCGCTCTTTCATCTCGTACCGCCAGTTGAGATATATGCCATGATAGCTCTTGCCATGGGCGTCCTTCTCAACCTCCTTCAGAAGTTCGATCTCTTTGCCCGTTAGGAGGCCGAAGCGTCGTCGCGCTGAGAGTCGAACATGGATCGCCCAAAAGATCGCGAGCGGAGTCTGAAGGCGGATGCGCCCGATATCGTGGGGGCGAATCTCGACGCTGATTCCTCCTCCCGCGCGCTTTCGCTTTTCGAGGTTTGTATTGAGAACCTTCGCCTCTCGAAGAGCACGTCTCTCGAGGCCATTCGGATGCCACTTCTTGCCCTTACTCCACGATGAAAGATCCAGGGACATTCCCTTTAGCTCTTTCTCCATGCATTCGCGGCCGCTAGCCTGCAACCTGCCCCAGTAGTCGATGAGGGCATCCTGGAGGGCTCTGCCCTGAAGCGAGGCCAGGCTCTCTCCGAAGTCTTGCTTTACAACCCTCACGATCTCTGTGACAATGTCGATTGCAAGGCTTAAGTGTGGTGTTGGCACCTGCCTGGGCACCAGGTCTCGCTTTTCAATGCTATGAAACATGAAGCCCATGAGCTCTGACTCAAGGTCCTCCTTCTTTGGCGACGGGTGGTCAAACGGAATGGCTTGGTCGAACCAATGCCGAATCTCGGTCGGGTCTGTTGTTGAGTCAACGACCGCATTGACGTAGTAGGTGAACAGCGCGAGCTCGCACATGTCGAGCCCTTTGCGTTTCTTGCGTTCGGCGTCAACTCCCTTCTCCTCCTCTTCGGAGTCCTGGTCAGAGGTCACTTGGTCTTCAGGTTGGTTGCTTGTGGGGAAATCCTTGTCTTCTTTGCCGAGGCGGCCTGAGGGCCACTCGTCGGATGTGTCGTCCTCTCTTTCCTTCGCCTCCTGTACCTTTCTGGTCTCCTCGGCTGCGGCCTTTTGGTCTTCCTTCCAGAGGCAAAACTCTTCATAGGTGCCCGGGATGATGTCCTCTACTACTCCCTGGAGGGCGAACGAGGCTGAAGACTCATTGTCTATCCTGCCGTCAAAGGAGGCCTCACCTTTTAGGTGCGCGCTCAAGGTCAAAATCTTGATCGGTACTGATTTGGCACCCATCGCTACTGGATACCAGCTCTTCTCGCGGTCCTTCCATAAAGCTACGGTACTCGACGCATCGCGAGCCTTCTCTCGAGCGTCGGAGGTTAGTGCTCCCCTTGGAGTTGAGCGCTGGCTCATTCCAAGCGCAGTTAGGGTGAGAACTGAGCTGCCGGGATCGTCGGCGAAGACGCTGGCATATCGGGCAGACCAGCGCTCCCGAAGCTGCGGACCATCGAGCAAGATGGAAATTAGCAGGCTTGGACCGATCCCGCGAATTAGCTCCGAAACAGGATCAAGACGCGCTAAGTCCTCGCAAATCAGTGGACAGATGGTGAGCCAGGAATTGGCCGCTAGGACAGAAAGGCGCCGCCGGACGATCTGAATTGCTTCCCACCAGGTCCGACCGGTGGTGAGAAACCCGCCGAGGCTATATTGTTCAATTTGGCTCCCGTCAAGGCGCCAGCGATGGTGTTTGTCTTGCACCACATCGTGCCACCGCCCGGCGTAGTAGAGGGATAGAAATACGCGGTTCAATGCTCTAGTTTGGTGCTCGACCTGCCAATGATACACTACCTCCTCGTCGACCGAGCTCCCGTTGGCTTCATCGCGAAATTGGCCACTCATGCCGGTTACAATCATTGGCATCTCGCTTGGGTAGATAAATGCTTCCAGCCTGCGTTTGAGCCGAGTGAGATCATGTCGAGTCATTGCGCATTCAGGAAATACGATGACGTGAACCCGCCGCACTTCGTTTCGCACGCGGCGTACGGCTTCGAGCAACAGGTCGACGTCAAGACTCTTTTCTTTGGATGGCTTGTAATGGAAATAGCGTGCTTGGCCCGAGATGGCTCCAGCCATCGGGTCGGTGGGTTGGAAGGCGGTAGCTTCTACTTCGAAGGGCCATGGCACTACCATGATGTTGACGATATTCTCGTCGGTGTTCTGCCACGGAAAGGCACGCCAAGCGATATCAACCTCGGTCTGATGGAACGTCAGGTTGTTGGAGAAGACTCTTGGGGTGAGACCAATTTGTGGTGTTCGGGACTTCGGTAGGACTATTCCGGCGTACTTGGGAAGGCGGCTGAGTGAGCCGCGCAGCGTCAGGAGGCAGTTCGCCTGGAGGAAGAACTTGGCGTTACCGCGTGATCGCATGTCAGAGGTCTTAGGTCGGACCTGGTCGGAACTAGCCCAGGGTGAGAAGCCCAGTCCTACGCCACACATAGCTTCGTCCGCAATACTCACAAGGCTTAGGAGCAGCCGGCATAGTTCCCAGGCTTTTTCCGTCTGACAGTCGTACAAGTGGTCAAGTTTCTCTTTGCGTAGATCCCAGAGTCGGTCAATAAATTCTCTTTGAAGAGGGTGTTCCCGGTCGCTCTTTTGCGTGATCCATTGCACCCAGTCCGCGGAGAGGTCCCTTGCTGTGTTGGGCCATTCCGGAGGTGGCCACGGTTCGTCGTTGCCGTTGGCTTCGTCGGCGCGTAGTTTCTTGTCTGCGCCGCCGTGCTCACCATTGTTCTGGTTCCTATGGGTCGGAGGGGACGTGGCTCGTCGATAGGCGCCTGTGGCGCGCAAGATGAGGAGGGCGAGCGCAAAGATGTCTGGAGGCCACTCAAACCAGCGCTTTAGGAGCATTTCGCTTCGCGTGTTCCATACTAGGGGCTGGTGCTGAGCAACGAAGGCTTCGAGCGTTGTTGAATGGGAATCGTGCGCGACATCATCTTCCATGTTTTCCCCTTGACCCTTTCTGAGAAAGTTTGTGGGTTACTTTTTGATGGTGGGGTACGAGCGCCTCGGGATGATTTTCTTAAGTGGTGAGCGAATCTCATGTTCCGCTGGCGCCTGGCCTTCGGTACCCGGGCGCGCTCTATCAGGCTATGTCCCCGTAGTGCTAGGAATCAAGTGTCGCCGGTTCGTCTTCTTTACCGATTGTCTTGTTGTGGGCGTGGGCGGGTGAGCACTCAAGGAGCTGAAAGCCCAAGTGGCCCCGGCGGTCGCTATTGCGATGGGGGAACGTCTCGAGGCTGCCTTGGTTGTGATCGCTTGTGGTGCACGCCCGGTAGCGGCCGGACGCTCGGAAGCGCTTGTTGAGGAGGGCCCTGATCATCCGTTCGACGAGGTCGTTGGTGCGAAAACTTCGGACCTTGGTGGTTCGATTCCCGATCTCTGCAGGTTGGGATGGCACGTCGTAGAGGTGGCGTCCCTTCCAGCTTCGGCGTTCTCGTCCCATAGCGGTCAGCATCGCCTCAATGGAGGTGCATGAGGTCTTTTGGGACAGTAGGGCTCGACTACGGAGTGTGTCGCAGGTCGCAAGTAGCTCGTTCGAAAGGTAGGCGTTGGCAGAGGCGACCGAGCAGGAGGCGTCGCTGTGGTAGCTCATGAGCCTGTGAGTCTTCAAGGTTTCTGAAAGGTTGGCATCGAAACGGAGGACCGAGAGCTTTCTTCTAGAGCTGTCAGCCAACGAGTTGGCGGGTTGACGTTTCGACATCGATCTGCTTAAGGCACCCGCGTGGTAGGTGCTTCGATAGAAGGTGACAAGAATCGGTGCGATGTTTGGATTCCTAGCCCATCAGCTCACTTCTCACCACACCGAGGCCCCTGTACGGCCGGCCACATCGGTAACACTTTATGCCGGCGACATGGGCAACACTTTGGGCTCTGTGACCCTGCCCCTATTTCGTGGACACCCCACAACGCGCGAGAATGCGCGGGGAGGTCCGAATGGGCAAGAGACAACGACGACGGTTTACGGACGAATACAAGGCCGGGGCGGTCCGCTTGGTCCGCGAGGCAGGCATGGCGGTGACGCAGGTCGCCCGGGACCTGGACCTGACCGAGTCGGCCCTTCGCAATTGGGTCAAACAAGCCGAGATCGACGAGGGGGCAGGCCCCGCCGGTGCCCTGACCAGCCCGGAGCAAGAAGAGCTGCGGCGGCTCCGTCGGGAGAACCGGGAGCTGCGGATGGAGCGGGAGATCCAAAAAAAGGCGGCGGCCTTCTTCGCCAAGGAAAACGGATGAGGTATCCGTTCATCCTCGCGGAGAAGGCCCACTACCCCGTGACGGTGCTCTGCCGCGTACTTCAGGTGTCGACCAGCGGCTTCTATGCCTGGATCCAGCGCAGGCCTTCGAAGCGGCAGTTGCGAGACCGGCAGCTGCGAGCCGAGATCTCGGCGATCCAGCGAGCCAGCCGCAAGACCTACGGGAGCCCACGGATCCATGCCGAGTTCGCCGATCGCCAGGTGCCGGTGAGCCGCAAACGGATCGCCCGGCTGATGCGCGAGATCGGGCTCACCGGCCTGGCTCGTCGGCGGTTTCAGCGGACCACCGACTCGGCCCATGACCATCCGGTGGCGGTGAACGTGCTGGACCGCCAGTTCGACGTCATGGCACCGAATCAAGCCTGGGTGGCCGACATCACTTACATCCGCACCTGGGAGGGCTGGCTCTACCTGGCCGTCGTCCTCGATCTGTTCTCGCGTCGGGTCGTCGGCTGGGCGTTGGCCGAGCACCTGCGCACAGACCTGGTCCTCGGTGCCCTCGAGATGGCCTTGGGACTTCGACAGCCCCGGCAGAACTTGATCCATCATTCCGATCGCGGATGCCAGTACGCGAGCCAAACGTATCGAGACCTGTTGAAACAACGGGGGATCGAGTGCAGCCGGCGCGGCAACTGCTGGGACAACGCCGTGGTGGAGAGCTTCTTCGGTACCTTGAAGACCGAGCTCATCCACCGGCGTCCCTGGCCCTCGCGTCGCCGAGCTGCCGCCGCCATCACCGAGTACGTCGAGGTGTTCTACAACCGGCACCGCAGCCATTCCTACCTGGGCTATCTCCGCCCTGCGAAGTACGAGGAGGCTCACCGCACTGCAGCGCTGGCCGAATAATTAACCTGTTCACATTTTCGGGGGAAGGTCAATAGTTCACTCCTTGCGCCACACCGCCCCCCAAACACCGCCCCCCGCACAACCCCCTTCATCCCATCAATCCACTCCCGCGACTCCACCCCGATCCGAAACAGCTCCGGCTGCGTCCCCTCCATCAGCTCCCCCATCGCCTTGTACAAAGGAAACCTTTCCGCAAGATCCCCTAGCACCGACTTCCTCACCGGCAGCAAGTACTGCGGGTAGTCGTACCCGGGGGCAGGACCCATGCCTTCGACAAGGACCGGGGTAGAAGCGACCAGGTTGGCTAGGTCTATAGCTAGCTTGCGGCGTGCGGGGTCTTGGATCGAGGCGTTGATGGCGGCTAAGTCGGAGTAGAAGAGGGAGACGTCGTCGCGGTCGGCGAAGGGCATGAGCTTGAGCTGGACCTGGGCTCGGCCTTCGGTGCCCATGGCGGACATGGATTCTGTGAAGCCGATCATGGCGCGGCCTAGGCCTTCGCCGAACCAGACGCCGCGCTGGAAGGCGTTTTCGCCGGAATATTGGGCTTGCTCGACGCTCGCCATGGCGACCAGGGTGCGGAGGTTGTCGATGGCCCACGGGTCGATCTTTTC
>JAGQSE010000755.1 GCA_020439725.1 Acidobacteriota bacterium | reverse complement strand
TCGGAGTACCGCCCAGGAGTGGCGTAGGCCGCCGACGTGACGTGCACCCTCTCGCCGCCGGCCACGGCTCGGCGCTCGACCGAACGGATGACCCCGGTCAGCGGGCTGAGGGCGGTTTCCAGAACCGCCAGGGTCTCCCCGACAAGGATCGTGCGAAAGCCACCGTCGCCGTCCTTGACCGTCGTCTGGGGGGTGAGTCCCTCCACCCGCTCGCCGTCCCAGAACCGGCGGATCCGTGGTTCCCCGCAGCCCGGGCAACCGGGCACCGGCTCGAGGGGATGGATCTCCAGCCGCCCCGTCGAGCGGTCGAGCCGCAGCAGGCGGCGGGTCAAGAGGTTCCGATCGGTGAGGTAGAGATCGAGCGCGCGATCAAGGGCGTCGGCGATGCTCGTCGCCGTCGCCGGCAGCGGCACCTTGGCCGGCGAGGAGCCGTCGAGCCCATCACGCCCGAGCCGTCGGCCGAGATGTTCCTCGACCGCGTGATTGGGTCTCAACCGCGCTCGAAGACAATGCCGACACGGCCCGCCTTCGACGGCGAGGAGAGTACCGACCCAGGGCAGCTCGCCGCGGGGCCGGACCAGCAGCGCGGGCACTCGCCGATCCCGGAGATCGTCGAGGCACTCGCCGAGGCTCGCATCGAGCCAATCGTCGGCCACCACCAGGGCGAGCTCCGCTCCGTCGTCGACCCTCGAGAGTGCCCAGCGGGCGAGCGCCTCCGTCCCAAGGTCATGAAGCTCCTTGTCGGTGGCCACGACGAGGGTGCGGGGGGCCACCTCGCGCGACGAGACAGGGGCCCGAGCTCCTTGTTCAGAGCCCAGTCGAAAAGGGGGGACCCGAGTTGCAGACGGGGCAGACATCGCCGCCGCGAAAGGGGGGACCCGAGTTGCAGAAGCAGGCAGCGAGGCGGTCGGCGAGTCTTCACCGGCCTCGGACAAGAGTCCGGCGCGGGTGAGAAGCACCAGTGCGGCGAAGACTTCGGCGGGGGTGGCCACACCCTTCAGGGCTTCGGCCACATCTCCGGGGGTGCGCTGACCGTCGAGAAATGGGGTGAGCTGGGCGTAGATCTCGCCGTCGAGCCAGCGGGGACCGCGCTCCGAGAGCAACAGGACCGTCTCCGGCCCGACCACTTCGACCCGGAAGCGGGGGTCGAAGCATGGTAGCCGCGGTACGGGCGACCGGGGGACCGGATCCGGGTTCTCTCGGTGCGGAGATTCGCTCCGAGTGGACATCCGTTGGAAGGTGGTGAGGACCGGCCGGCGGCTCGGTGGAGCCGGTCCTCGAGCCTGAATCCCGTCAGCGCCCCGGAGCCTCCGAGAAGGGCACGAAACACGTCGACGGCTCGGCGCCGCCTTTGTCGTCGACGGGCCCCGGCAACTGGGTGCCCAGCTTGCCCTCGAGCGCGGCCTTGAGCTCGGTCGGCGTCACGTCGTAGCCGTACTGCTTGGCGAGAGCCATGGTGTCCTGCTGCATCTGGTCACGGATGTCGGACATCTTCTTGTACAGCTCGGGATCCTGATCGATGGCATCTAGGAACGTCTTCGCGTGCTCGTGGGACATGGACTGCACCTTTCCTTGAGTGAACCCGTTTGTTTCCTTGGTCCGGCTCGTCGGACCGCTTCCCCGCAGCAGTGTCGAGCCCCGGGATCGATGCCAGGTCTGGGCACCTCCACGGCGCCTTGGACATCCGGCTTGGCCGCCGGACCTCCTTGACTTCTAATCGTTGGCTTCGCTGGGACTATAGCACCGCCCCCTCCCGCCTCCAACGCGCCGCGAGACCGTCAGCCACGGGGCTGAATCAGGTCGAGGAATGTCGGATCGTCGCGCAGCGGGCGCCAGACCGGATCCATGTGCGGGTGTAGCTCCGGCCACTCGAAGGGGTAGCCGGCGGCAACGGCTTGGCGCAGCCGGCGCACCGCCTCCTCCGAATCGCCACGCCAGGCGAGGATCACCGCCTGCCAGTAGAGATGCTTGCCGAAGAGATAGGGGCGATCGAGCGTTTCGAGCTCGGTGAGAATCTCAGGCCCTTCCGAATGACCGTTGATCGTCGCCAGGAGCCCCCAAAAGCCGAGGAAATCGATGTGCTCCGGCTGCTCCTGCGACAGCTTCGCGAACACTTCTTCGGCCTCGTCGAACCGCCGGGCGGCGAACAGGGCCCGGCCCAACCCATCCCGAAAGAGAGGGTCGGCAGCCGCTTCGGGCGCCTGGTGGTGAAACCAGTCGACCGCCATCTCCGCTGCGCGGCCGGCGGCCTTGGGATGCAGATGAGCCTCCAGCTCCAGTGCCGCGAAGGTCATCACGGATCCCGGTGTGCTCAGGAACTCGCGCGGGTAGGACTCGGCTCGCTGGAGCAAGGAGAGGAGCTCGTCCTCACGCCCCAGCGCCGCCAGCGCCCTCGCCTCGCACAGCACCGTGTGGAGCGAGGTCGGGTAGAGCTGGCGCCCGCGCCGGGCATCCTGGAGCTCTCGCTGATGGTCCCCCAGATGGTGCCAGGCGCCGGTCAGATAGAAGAAGTGCGCCGTCCAGCCGCGCAGGTAGCCACGTTCGGCGTCTAGAGGAGCCAACACCTTCGCCGCCAAGGCCGGTTGATTCGCCTGGAGGGCTTCGATGCCGAGGTTCTCCGCCCACGACGACCCGGGGGAAAGCTCGACCGCCTGCCGCGCCACTTCGACCGCCCGCAAGCGGTCGCCACGGCACCGCGCATCGAGCCAGTCGAGATAGAGCCGGTCTTGCGGCGCCAGGTCGCTCCGATGCCCGTTCAGCTGGTTGATGATCTTCTGCACCTGGGCAAAGCGTCCCAGGTTCAGGTCCGCGGTGGCAGCGACCAGCTGTGGTGCGGCGAAGTCCGGCGCCATCTCCGCCGCCTCCTCGAAGGACTTGATGGCACCATCGAAGTCGAGTCGCCAGTACCGCTCCATTCCCGCGACATAGGCCTCGTAGGCCTCATAGCTCGGCGGGCGGGAAACCAGGTTGCCAAACTGCGCGAGCTGGGGATCGAGGTGCGACGCGACGCCGGTACGTACTTCCTGCTCGAGCTGCTCGAGAACCGCCAGCGGATCGTCCACCGGCGCGCGCAGCGTCTCGATACCTGAGAGCATCTTGCCGCCGATGGCGTCGGTGATCTGCCCGCGCACGATGAGCTCTTCGCCTCGCCGGTAATAGGCGCCGGACACCACCGTACCCGCCCCGGTATCCTCCGCGACGGCGAAGACGTCGATCGCGGGTGCCGCGGCGCCTTCGGGATCCCCGCGCTGCTC
>JAGQSE010000754.1 GCA_020439725.1 Acidobacteriota bacterium | reverse complement strand
CATCTGCCAGAGCCGGTCCTGGGCGTGGACGAAACCGAGGCCGTAGGCCACGTCGGCCCGTGACGCGCCGGAGACGGTCACCACCCCCAGGTCGTCGCGGGCGATGCTCACCGGCGCCTCCAACCCGTCCACGCCCACCCGGCCTTCGACCCGCGGCAGGCTGCCGCGCAGCTGACTGCGGAGCCACAGACCGCCGGCCAGAAGCGCGACGACGACGACCGCCACCAGGACCAGGACGGCGCGGCCGAGCCAGCGCAGCCAGCGGCGGCGCGGCCGGGGCGGGACGACGGTGGAATGCTCAACGGAGGACATGGGGGCTCCTTTCAGTCAAGGCCCGGGGTGGAAGAGGGGAACGGCGGGACCGGGAGATCGCAGCTTGCTGGTGCCCCGAAAGTGCCCTTCCGGGACACTCGCAGAGTCGATTGAGGGCTTCTTCGCCCGTCTGCTATATTGCTCCAATTCCGGGAGTTGCGGGTCCCTCCCGGAGCTCTCATCGGCACCGGCGGCGAGCCTCGGCGCGGTGTCTTCAATACTCTGTGGAGGCCGTCGTGGACATCTTCCTGCAAGAGCTTTTCCAGACCTTTCGCGAGCTGCGCCGGCGGCCCGTCTTCACCCTCGTCACGGTCCTCTCCCTGGCTCTCGGCATCGGGGCCCTGACGGCGGTCTTCACCATCGCCAACACGCTGCTCTTCCGGCCCCTGCCCTTCGCCGACGAAGGCGAGCTCCTGCGTCTCCAGGACGTCCTCGAGCGCCCCGGTGAGGAGCCCCGCGAGACGAGCATGGCGGCGCTCAACTACGACGTCCTGCGCCAGCGCACCCACGTGTTCGAAGGCCTCGCCCTCCAGGACGAGGGCAGCTTCAACCTGCTCGGCGGCGACGAGCCGGTGCGGGTCATGGGCGCCTACGTCTCGGCCAACACCTTCCCGGTGCTGGGTGTCAAACCGGTCCTCGGTCGCGGTATCGCCGCCGACGAGGACCAGACCGGCGCGCCGGCTCCGGTGGTGGTGCTGAGCTACGAGCTGTGGCAACGGCAGCTGGGTGGCCGCGAGGACATCCTGGGCCAGGACGTGGTGGTCAACGACGAGCCCCACACGGTGGTCGGCGTCATGCCCCCGGGCTATCGCTACCCCTACGACGCCCAGCTCTGGGTGCCCCTCGGCTTCGACGTCAACAACCCCCGTGCCTCGCACTACCTGCACGTCGTCGGACGGCTCCGCGACGGCGCCACCCGCGAGCAGGCACGGCAGGAGCTCGACGCCATCGCCAGCCAGCTGGCGGCGGAGCACCCGGACACCAACACCGACTGGAAATTCCTGACGCTGCCCATCCGCGAGGAGATCACCGGCGAGCTCGACACCAGCGTCATCTGGCTGCTGGTGGCCGCCGCGGGCTTCCTGCTGCTCATCGCCTGCGCCAACGCCGCCTCGATGCTCCTCGCGCGCTCGACGGAGCGCGCCGCCGAGGTCGCCCTGCGCTCGGTGCTGGGCTCGTCGCGGGTGCGCCTGGTGGGCCGCATGGTCCTCCAGGGGCTGGTCCTGGCTCTCCTCGGCGGAGGTCTCGGCCTGGTGTTGGCCTACACCCTCCTCGGTCCGGTGGTGCGCCTCAGCCCCATCGCCGACATCTACATCTTCGCCTCGCGGCTGACTCCGGACCTGCGGGTGCTGGGCTTCACGCTGGCGGTGTGCGCGGTGGTGGGCGTCCTGTTCAGCCTGATCCCCGCTCTCCACGCGTCGCGGGTCGACCTCCAGAGCCTGCTCAAGGAGGAGAGCCGGGGCTCGTTGTCCTCGGGCGGCCGCCGCTGGCTGGCGGCCTTCGTGGTCGCGGAGGTGGCGGTGGCGACGGTGCTGCTGGTGGGCGCCTTCCTGATGGTCGGCACCTTCGAGCGGCTGGTCACCGTCGACGCCGGCTTCGAGCCCGACAAGCTGCTGGTCGGCCACCTCGCCCTGTCGAGCTCCAAATACCCGGAAGACGTGCTCAAGGTGCAATTCCTCGACCAGCTGCGGCAACGCCTCGAGGCCCTGCCGGGGGTGCGCGCCGCCGGCGTCTCGACGCTCTTCCCGCTCGACGGCGTGCGCATGATCTCGCCCTTGTCCATCGAGGGCCGGCCGCCGGAAAACCCCGGCGACGATTTCGTCGCCAATTTCCGGATGGTCAGCGTCGGCTATCTCGAGGCCCTCGGCGTACCCGTGGTCAGCGGCCGCTTCTTCGAGCAGCGCGACATGAACCCGTCGCCGCCGGCCTTCGTCGTCAGCCGTTCGCTGGCCGAGCGCTTCTGGCCCGGCGAGGACGCCGTCGGCCGCCAGATGAAGCGCGCTCCGTGGGACCTCGACCGGCCCTGGGGACCGGTGGTGGGGGTGGTCGAGAACGTCATCGACAGCGGCGATACCGAGGACACGCTGTACATCCCCTACACCCACTTCCGCTTCATCAACGACAACGTCACCCTGGTGGTGCGCACCGAGGGCGACGCGCTGGCGGCGCTGCCGTCGATCCGCCGGACGATCCAGGAGATCGACCCCCAGCAGCCGCTCTACGACGTCGCCACGGCCCGCGAGATGATCGCCTCGAGCCATGGCAACGAGCGCTTCGCGGCGGTGCTCTTGACCAGCTTCGCCGCCCTCGGGCTGGCGCTGGCGCTGATGGGCATCTACGGCATCCTGACCTACAGCGTCGCCAGCCGCAGCCGCGAGCTGGGGCTGCGCATGGCCCTCGGTGCCCAGCGCGGCGAGATCCTGTGGCAGGTGGTGCGCCAAGGCCTGACGGTGACCGGCATCGGCCTGGTGCTGGGGCTGGCGGGCTCGTTCCTGCTCACCCGGCTGCTCCAGGCCTACGTCTACGACCTCGACCGCCCACAGCCCTCGATGCTCGTCGGCATCGCGGTGCTGGTGCTGGCGGTGTCGATGCTCGCCGCCTTCCTGCCGTCGCGGCGGGCCACTCGTCTGGACCCGGCGACGGTGCTGCGCGGCGAGTGAGCCATCGGCGCGGAGGGCGTTCACGACACACCCTCCGCCGGCGGCTCGCTGCCGCTCGCCGCCAGCGCCGCGCTGAGGTGACGGGCGAGCTCGGCGGCCCCGGCTCCCACGACGAGGGAGTAGTGGTCCCCGGGCAGGTCGACGGTGACCACCTGCGGTAGCAACCGCCGCCACCCGGCGGCGTCGACGGTGCCGGAGCCGGCGCGCAGCAGCAGCGCCGGTCCCGTCGTGGCTTCCGGCCGATACCGGGTGAGCAGCTCGTGGTGGTGGCGGAAGGTGTCGAAGGCGCGCGCCACCTCGTCGTGGGGCAGATCCTCGGGCAGCAGCCCCCGCCGCCGCGCCCGGCGCAGCAGGCCGTCGAGCCCCAGCCGCGGATCGAGACCTTCGAGGGCCCGGGCATCGAGGGCACCGGTCGCCGGCGCCAACCCGGGATTCGCGGCCAAAAGGTCGAGACCGAAACGACCGAGGAGCGTCGCCTCGTCGGCTGCCGCCAGGGGGGGCAGCTGCGGATCGACCAGCACCAGCACCTCGACCTCCTCGCCGGCGGCCCGCAGCTGGCGGGCCATCTCGAAGGCCAGGACTCCCCCCATGGACCAGCCGGCGAGCCGGTAGGGTCCCCCGCCACGCTGCCGGAGCGCGTCGACATAGCGCGCTGCGAGCATCTCGAGGGAGGACGCCACCGGCGCCGACGCGTCCGCCTGGACGGCGACGACGGGCAGTCGCGGGTCGAGCCGCGTCGCCAGCGGCGCGTAGCACAGCACCTGGCCGCCGATCGGGTGGACCAGGACCAGCGGTCTCCCCTGCCCCGGTCGGAGCTCGACCAGCGGGCCTTCCGCGCCACGGCCCCGGCTGCGCACGAGCACCGCCAGGGCCGCCGGCGTCGGGTGCGAGAACAGCGTCGCCACCGGCAACGAGACGCCGAGGTCGCGGCGGATCCGCGCCACCATCCGCACCGCCGAGAGCGAGGTGCCGCCAAGGCTGAAGAAATCGCTGTCGGGCCCCGCGGAGCCGTTGTCGAGGAGCTCGCGAAACAGCTCGACCAGCGCGACCTCGGCGGCGTCACCGGCCTGCCGCGCGGGTCTGGCCTCGACGCTCGGGGAGCCTTCCTCGACCACCAGCTGGCGCCGCCGCACCGGCGGCAGCGCCTCGCCGCCGAACACTGGCGCGGCGGGGTCGGCCACCCAGGTCTCGAGGAGCGTCACCAGCTCCTCGCCGAGACTCTCGACGGTACCGGGATCGAAGAGGTCCACCGCGTACTCGAGCCCACCCACCAGGCTCCCCGCCGCAGCGCCGGTGCCCGCGCCGAGGTTCAACGTCAGATCGAACTTGGCGCTGGTGCCGGCCACCACCAGCGGCTCGACCTCGAGCCCGGGCAGCGCGACTCCTTCCGCCGGCGTGTTGCGCAGCGCCAGCAGCACCTGGAAGAGCGGCGAGCGCGACAGGTCGCGACGCGGTGCCAGCGCGTCCACCAGGCGTTCGAAGGGCACTTCCTGGTGGGCGTGGGCGTCGAGCACCCGCCGGCGCGCCTGGGCCAGCGCCTCGGCGACCGTCGGCTCGGCACCGGCGTCCTCGCCGCGGGCACTCCCGCTGCCGCCGAGATCCATGCGCAGCACCAACGTGTTGACGAAGAAGCCCAGCAGCGGCT
>JAGQSE010000753.1:6467-11643 GCA_020439725.1 Acidobacteriota bacterium | reverse complement strand
CCCACCAGTTGTTCTTGTCGCCGTAAAACACCAGCGTGGTGTCGCGGGTCGCACCGATACGCGACAGCAGGCTCTCGAAACCTCGGCGATCGAGGTAGTCGCGGCGCACGGGATCATTGAGATCGCGGGTCCAGTCGACCTCGACGGCCCCGGGGATGTGGCCCGAGGCGTAGAGCAAGGGATCCTCATTGGACTCGACCAAGCGGATGGCGGGGTCGTCGAGATGTTGGGCGACCCAGTCGGTGGAGACGAGAACCTCCGGTCGAGCGTATCCGCGCTCCGGGATGGCGGTCATGGCGGGGAGCTCCTTTCCTCACGGCCCGTCGAGCCGACGGGGACTGCGGCCCGCCGGCGAGGAAGCCAGCGGCGGCGGTTGGTTGATCACTCGCTTGTTGATCACTCGCTTGTTGACCAGTGGCTTGTTGACCAGTGGCTTGTTGACCAGTGGCTTGTTGACCAGTGGCTTGTTGACCAAAAGCATCACAAATAGTCTAGCACGCCTCGGCAGCCCGCCATGAACCCGGATCCCCGCGGCTCTCGTAGATGGGGATATCGATGCCGAACAGCGAGCCAGAGAGCCTCAGAACCCGGCGACGGAGCGGCGACAGCGTTGACAAACGCGTGACGCAGACCGACAGAATATGGAACCGGACGTAGAATCCTTCCAACAGCAGGCGATGTCCGTCGGCTTCGAACCGCTGCTCTTTCTCGAGGAGAACGATGCTGCCCGAAACCAAGACCGCTCACCCCCTACCCGCCGGGTCCGCCTATCCGATCCACCCGGAGAGGATCCCCGCGGGCAACATTCAGCAGGGCCGGTACATCTTGACCTTCGCGCGGAGCGAGCAGCAGCTCAACGCGGTGCTCCGCCTGCGGTTCGAGGTCTTCAACCTCGAGATGGGCGAGGGGCTCGAGACCTCCTACGAGATGGGCATGGACCGCGACCCCTTCGATGCGGTCTGTCATCACCTGATGGTGATCGACGGTCGGGACGGCCAGGTGGTCGGCACCTACCGCCTGCAGACCAACGAGATGGCGGCGCAGAATCTGGGCTACTACTCGAACGGCGAGTTCGAGCTGGCCAAGCTGCCCGACGAGGTGCTCACCTCCTGCGTCGAGCTGGGCAGGGCGTGTATCCACGCCGCGCACCGCAACCGCCCCGTGCTCTTCCTCCTGTGGAAGGGCCTCGCTTCCTATGTCGCCTTCAACCAGAAGCGCTTCTTCTTCGGATGCTCCTCGCTCACCAGCCAGGAACCGAAGGACGGTCTCGACATGCTCGCCTACCTGACCGCCCGCGAGCACGTCCACTCGCACATCGATGTCCCCCCGCAGCCGGGGCTCGAGTGCTTCGAGGCGGGGACTACCGGCGGCGACCCCTTGGGTGTTACTGTTCCCACCTTGTTCAAGACCTACCTGCGCTATGGAGCCAAGATCTGCGGGCCGCCGGCCATCGACCGCGAGTTCAAGACCATCGACTTCCTCATGCTGTTCGATCTGGCCAGCCTCGACGAGCGCCGCTACCGTATGTTCTTCGAATAGACCCGCTGCATGATCAGCAGGCTGCGGGCTGTCCATCGCGCCCTGCTGACCGTCCTGATCACGGGGGGCAGCGTCACGGCCGTCCTCCTCGGCGCGGCGTTGGCGCGTCTGCTCCGCCGGCGGGAACGACCCTGGATCTCCGGCCCGTACCGCCTTTGGGGGCGGTGGCTCACCCGTGCGCTGGGCACCCGCACCACCGTCGAGGGAGCACCGCCGGCAGCACCCTTCCTCCTGGTCACCAACCACCTTGGGTACCTCGACATCCCGCTCCTGGCCTCGCTGGCCGACTGCACCTTCATCGCCAAGGCGGAGATCGCCTCGTGGCCGGTGGCCGGAATGCTCTGCCGTAGTGTCGATACGATCTTCGTCGACCGCGAGAGCCGCCGGGACGTCGTCCGCGTCGGCGAGCAGATCACCCGCGTCCTCGAAGAGGGCCGGGGGGTGGTGCTGTTCGCCGAAGCGACGACCTCGCCCGGCGAGACGGTGCAGCCCTTCAAGACCTCGCTCCTGGCCCCCGTGGCCCGCCTCGGGCTACCCGTCCATCACGCGACCCTGTCGTACCGCACGGACGCCGGTCAGCCACCGGCGCGGGACTCGGTCTGCTGGTGGGGCGAAACCGAGTTTCTACCTCATTTCCTTGGACTTCTCCGGCTGCCGAAGATCTATGCTACCGTCCGATTTGGCGCGAATCCGATCCAAGACTCGGACCGCAAGGAGTTGGCGGAGCGCTTGCGAGGGGCTATGCTGGAGACCTTCATCCCCGTGATCGATTCGGAGACCTCATGCGAATCCACGAAGCCGTGATCCGCCAGAACCTCCAGCTCTTGGCCCAGGGCCGGGAGCTCCTGGAGCGCATGGATGACAGCGTCTACGGTGCCGAGCTCCCACATCTGGCTGCCCGGCCTGTCGGGTGTCATTTTCGCCATACCCTCGACTTTTATGATCGCCTCCTCAGCGGCGCCGCCACCGGGCGGGTCGACTACGACGCGCGCGTCCGCAAGCAGCGCATCGAGGAGGAGAGGGCGGCGGCCCTCGAAGAGATCGAACGGCTCCGGCAGGGCCTCGAGGCTCTCGTCCAGTGCGATCCCGAGCAGCCCATCGAGGTCAACCTCGACAATGCCCTCGAAGGCACCGGCGAGGTGATCTGGAGCCAGTCGACGCTGCTGCGCGAGCTCCAGGGCCTGGTGTCGCACACGGTCCACCACTACGCCCTCATCGGCATCCTCCTCAAGGCCAAGGGCTTCGAGCCCGGCTCCGAGTTCGGCGTCGCGCCCTCGACCCTCGAGTACGAGCGCCGTACCGGCACCCTTCCCCGCCGCGGCTGATCCGCCGTGTCCAGGATGCCGCGCCGCCTGCTGGTGGCGTATCTCCTGCTGCTGGCGCTCTCCCACGGCGTACGGCTGGCCCGGGGGACCCCACCCCCGGCAGGAGACGTGTTCCTGGCTCCGGTGGAGGTGGCCGGTCACGCGAGCGCCCCCGGAGCTCCAGCCGAAGTCGCCATCGCCTACTCGGATCGCGGGAGCGGCTCCGCCGTCGTCATGCTCCATGGCAGCCCCGGCAGCCACCATGACTTCGACCGCCTCGAGGCCGAGGTCGCCACCGAGCATCGTGTCATCGCCCCCGACCTCCCGGGCTTCGGGAGGTCTAGCCACGACGTCCCCGACTACTCGATCCGCGCCCACGCGCGCTACGTCCTCGACCTCCTCGATGGCTTGGGCATCGAGAAGTTCCACGTCCTCGGCTTCAGCATGGGTGGCGGAGTCGCCCTCGAGCTCACCGACCTCGCTCCGGAACGCGTCCTCTCGGTGTCGATGGTCTCCGCCATCGGCGTCCAGGAGCTCGAGCTCTTGGGCGACTATCACCTCAACCACGGCCTCCACGCGCTGCAGCTCGCGGGTCTTTGGCTGCTGCGCGAGGCGACTCCGCACTTCGGCTGGCTCGACGACTCGGTCCTCGACGTCGCCTATGCCCGGAACTTCTACGACACCGACCAGCGCCCCCTCCGCGGCTTCCTCGAGGCCTGGAACGGACCGCTGCTCATCGTGCACGGCGAGCACGACGTCCTGGTCCCGGTGGCCGCGGCACGGGAGCACCACCGGTTGGTCCCCCAGAGCGAGCTGATCCTCCTCGACCGCAACCACTTCTTCGTCTTCTCGGCACCGCCGATCCTGACCGATCCCCTGCTCACCTTCCTCCGTCGCGTCGACGAGGGCACCGCCGAGACCCGCGCCGAGGTCCCCGCCCCCCTCCGCGAGGCGGCCCAGCGCCCCTTCGACCCGGCTTCGATTCCACCCGTCGAGGGCTTCCCCCTGGTCGTCCTCTTCCTGCTCATCGCCGCCGCCACGCTGGTCACCGAGGACCTCACCTGCATCGCCACGGGGCTGATGATCGGCGCCGGCCGGCTCGGCTTCTTCACCGGCACGCTGGCTTGCGTGGTGGGGATCTTCATCGGCGACCTGCTCCTCTACCTGGCGGGCCGCTGGCTGGGCCGCCCCGCCCTGAGGCGGCGCCCCCTCCGCTGGTTCATCGGCCCCGAGGACATCACCCGCGCCTCCCAGTGGTTCACCAAGCGCGGCCCCCTGGTCATCCTCCTGAGCCGCTTCCTTCCCGGGACCCGCTTCGCCACCTACGTGGCCGCAGGGCTGCTGCGGACCCACTTCTGGCGCTTCGCGGCCTACTTTCTCCTCGCGGTGTTGTTGTGGACGCCGATGCTGGTCGGCGCCGCGGCATGGCTCGGCCCCCGCGTCCAGGCCGGCCTCGCCACCTTTGGACGAGGTGTCTGGGTGCTGGTCGTCGCGGTCCTTCTGATCCTGCTCCTGGTGCGCCTGGTCGTCGGCCTGGCCACCCACCGGGGCCGACGCCTGGCACGAGGCCGGCTGCGCCGCTGGCTGCGTTGGGAGTACTGGCCGCGCTGGGCCTTCTACCCGCCCGTGGTCGCCTACATCGTCGGCCTCGCGATCAAGTACCGGCGGCCGACGCTGTTCACCGCGGCGAACCCGGCGATTCCGGCGAGCGGCTTCGTCGGCGAGTCGAAGAGCGCCATCCTCGAAGGTCTCGACGGCTCCGCCGACCTAGTGGCCCGGTGGACGCTCCTCGACCCCGAGACCCCGCTCGACGAACGCCGGGCGAAGCTCCGGAGCTTCCTCGAGGAGCATGGCCTCGATCTGCCCGTCGTGCTCAAGCCCGACGCCGGCGAACGCGGGTCGGGGGTCCGCATCGCCGGCACCTGGGAGGAGATCGACGAAGCCTTGGCACGGCAGGAGGAGCTGCTGATCGCGCAACGCTACGTCCGCGGTCCCGAGTTCGGCGTCTTCTACCTGCGGCTCCCGGACGAGCCCTCGGGACGCGTCTTCTCGATCACGCACAAAGTCCTTCCGGAGGTCGTTGGCGACGGTCGGAGGAGTCTGGAGACCCTGATCCTCGACGACGACCGCCTGGTGCCCATGGCCGAGCACTATTTCCGCGCCCGAGCCGCCGAGCTGGACCGCGTGCTCGAGCCCGGCGAACGCCGCCGCCTGATCGACGTCGGCACCCACTGCCGCGGCTCTCTGTTCTACGACGCCAACGATCTCGCGGGGCCCGGTTTGCTCGCGGCCCTCGACGGCATCAGCCGGCGGTTCCCGGGCTTCTACTTCGG
>JAGQSE010000753.1:0-6382 GCA_020439725.1 Acidobacteriota bacterium | reverse complement strand
GCGACGCACATCTACGATCCGAAGGGGACGCTGCGCCAGGCCTACCGCGTACTCTTCGAGCAGTGGCACATGGCCTTCGAGATCGGCCGCCGCAACGTCGAGGCGGGCACCGTGCGCCCGGCGACCGTAGGTGACCTCGCACGGCTGCTCCTCGACCGGTGGCGGCCGAGGGCTGACGACCCGAGAAGAAAGACCGAGGGCGGGTAGGCGGCCGACTCAGGAAGGCTTGCGGCGGACGCTCCACAACCGCTGGTCGCCGAGCCGGGAACGCAGGCGGCCCAGGGTCGCCGATCCGAGCGCTTCGGCGGCCGCCGCCTGCTGAAAGAGCAGGAACGCGGCGATGGCGTCACGAGGCACATCGAGGGTATTCAGGATCTGGAGCGACTGAGACACCAGCTGCCGTACCGCCGGGAAGTCGCCTTGCTCCGCGTAGACTGCGGCCAGATCCACCGTCGCCGTGGCGAAGTGGTGCCCGTCCTTGACCCTGGCAAAGGCCCTTCGCGCCTGGTCGAGCAAGTCCGCCGCCCGCTCTCGATCTCCCACCAGGGCCGCCAACCGGCCTTCGATCCAGATGCGATGGTGGCCCCACCGCGGGAGCATCTCCGGGCCCAAGGGGTGCTCGTCCAACAGGCGCTGGGCCTCCTCGGCCCGTCCGATGTCGGTCAGGAACATCGCCAGGTTGGTGAAGCCGGCCGCCTCGAGCTGGGGCTCGGCAGCCAGATCGAGCATCTGGAGACCCTGCCGTTGGAGCCGGATCGCCTTCTCGACGTGCCCAAGCTCGCGCTCCGTCAAGGCTCGATTGAAGAGCACCTTGCCGACCTCGTGGCGCTGGCCGGCCTGGGCGTAGAGGTATGAGGCTCGACGGAGGGCACGTCGGGCCTCGGGGAAGTGCCGCCGGTCGCGCAGCAACGAGCCGTGGAAATGCCGGATCTCCGCCTCGGCCAGCGGATCGCCGGAGCCCCGCGCGACGATCGGCAGAGCTCGCCGAAACTGTTCCTCGGCCTCTGCGTAGCGCGACAGGAGGCGGAGCGCATTCCCCTTGTGAGCGAGTGCACGGGCGCGCAGGTCCTGGAGGAGCGAGGCGCTGCCGCAATCATGGCTCGGATCGAGGTGGAACCGCCATGCGACCTGCAGGGCTAGATGCGCGCACCGGATACCCTCCTCGGGGGAGGCGCTGGTGATCTCCTTGGCGCGGCGGAGCAGGGCCCCGACCACCGCCGGGCTCCACGGAAGGCCGGGGGCGTTGGCAGCAGGATCGTCCCGCAACTCCTCCGGATCGCCGATCAGCGCGTCGGCCCGGCGCAAGGCTTCTTCCTCGGAAAGCTGGAGGCTGCGACGGAGGGCCTTGAGACGGCCCGCGGCCCGGACGAACAGCCCCTCGTACTCAGTCGCCTCGGGGGTGAATGCAGGCTGCTCCCCGGCTACCCGGTGACCTTCGCTTCGCTGTAACGCTCTAGACCAGAGTTGGGCCAGTTTCTCTGGCTTCGAGTCGGAGTCCGCCATCGCCGCTCCTACAAGTGCAACAGAATCCGAGGAGGATAGCACACGACAACAACCCGGACTCGCCGAGAGGAAACCCGCTTGAGAGTGCGATACGGAACCCCGCGCGTCGGCTCGGAGTCCTCCGCCGCCGCGCCGGCACCAGGCGGTGCGGGCGCTCTCGGCAACCTATTTCGAGGCTTGCGCGAGAAGCGACCCGCACCGATTGTCGGGCTCCGAGCTCATCCAAGCCCTCGGCCAGGGCTTTCGGCTTCGGACTCAGCCGGCCGCGCCGACACTGAGCCCGGCAAGAGCGGCTCCCACCGCACGCTCGAGCGACGTGGTCGGCCGCCCGATCAGCCGGGAGAGCTCGTGACCGTCGTCGAAGAGCGCGCCGTTCGACGCGTCGACGTCCCAGCTGGCGATGGCCAGGGCGTAGGCCTCCGGCAGGCCGACCCCCATCAGCACCTGGGCGTACTCGGCTTCGGGCAGGTTGTGGTACGGAATCGCCTTGCCAGCCTGGCGCGACACCTCGGCTGCCAGATCGCTGAGCGTGTACCCCTCGTCGCCGGCCAGCTCGTACGTCCGGCCGGCATGACCCTCAGCCGTCAAGACGAGGGCGGCCGCCTCGGCATAGTCGGCACGGGTCGCCCAGGATACGCGACCGTCGCCGGCACTGCCGACGAGAGCACCATGCGCCAGGGCGGGGCCGATCGAGGCGGTGTAGTTCTCGACGTACCAGCCGTTACGTAGGATCGTGTACGGAATGCCGCTGGCCTCGATGAGTTTCTCCGTCTCGAGGTGCTCGGGTGCCAAGCTGAGGGGAGAAGTGTCCGCGTGGAGCAAGCTGGTGTAGACCACCCTTGAAACGCCGGCCTCTCGCGCCGCCTCGAGGACTCTCTCGTGCTGCACGGCGCGCTTGCCCAGCTCATTGCCCGAGATCAGCAAGAGCGTGTCGACGCCGGCGAGAGCTGGGCCGAGGGTCTCGGGGCGATCGTAGTCCGCCTCTCGGACCGCAATCCCCAGATCCGAGGCCTTCGAGGGTGTGCGGGCGAGGGCGACGAGCCGGGCCTTCGGCGACGAAGCGGTGAGCTTCTCGATGACGAGGCGGCCCAGGTGGCCGGTGGATCCGGTGATGGCGATGTTCATGGTCGGTGTCCTCTCTGAGTTCGATGGTTTTTTGTAATTGATTCGGTTGCACATTGTGAGCCGACTGAACCGAGTGACGCGTGCGAGCTCCAAGGCCAAGCCCGACCCGTCAGCCGGCGCGCCGCGAGATGGTCTCGGTCAGGTCGGCGATGGTCGTCCGCCCCAGCTCCGCCTCGAGAGCTCTCTCCGCCGCCCCGATCCGCTCCTCGAGCAGCGTTTGGATGTTGCGCCCGATGGGGCACCTGGGGTTGGGCGAAGGATGGATCGGGAGGATGTCGTCCTCGGCTGTAACGGCCCGATAGACATCGGCGAGAGTGATGCGGTCCGCCGGTCGCGCCAGAAGGGCGCCTCCCCCCGGCCCCATCTGCGAGCGGGTCAACCCGGCCTTCGCCAGCTGCACCAGCTGCCGCCGGATCAGCGCCGGGTTGGTGTCGACGCTGCCCGCAATCCACTCCGACGTCGCCGGTTTCCCGGCGTTCGCCTCGAGGAGGGTCAAGATGTGGACGGCGACGGCGAAGCGCGTGTTCATTATGTAACCATGGTAGTTTCACAAATGGCCGCTGTCAAGAGGACCAGCTCATCACCGTTGGCCCACCGACCGCGGCACCGTCCAGCTCGGGAAAGGGGACCAGAGCCGCCACGGCTGGCGGTGGCGGCTCTGAAAGCCTAGGGCCGGCGGGTGGGCACCGTCAGGGAAGCTGGTATGCGAAGTCGTAGCTGTGCTTGCCGCCCTCGATCAGGATCGTGAAGGTCCCGCTGATGCCCTGGAGCTCACCGGTGCCCGAGCCCGGGACCACGGTGACGTCGAGGTGATAGCCCGAAGCGTCCATGGTGCCATTGTGCATCAGTGCGAAGCTCCCCTCCTTGCCGTCGAGCTTCCCGGTGATGCGCTCGATGGCCACATAGGCCCCGGCGCCCGAATCCGGTCCCCCCGCGGCGAGCATCTGCCCGGCCCCGGTCCCCTCGAGGTCTCCTCGCAAGGTCTTTGCGAGCGCCAGCCGGCTGAAGGACGGATCGGCAGCGGGACCGTCGAGCTCCTTGGGCGTGACCTGAACGTCGAACTCTCCTTTGGCGTGATGCATCGCGGTCTCCTCGGCGAAAGCGGCGCCCGCGGCCAGGGTGGCCACGAGGGCAAGGGCAAGAACTAGGTGGCGGGTCATGTCGAACCTCCTGTTGGGAAGCCCGATGCTATCGTCCCCGCGGAGGCCCCGGATTGAACAAACGCGACAGCTTGCAGCCCAAGCTCGAGCCACCGCGCGGCATCCTCCACCACCGCGGCGTCCTGCCCGCTCCGGGCTACGGTCGTTTCCTGCCGAGCCCGACTCTCGCCCCCTTCGTCGAGCACTTCTGGACCGTCTCGTGGGATCTCGGCGAGCCCGAGATCCGCGAAGTCCTCCCTCATCCTTCGATCCACATGGTGATCGAACGCGGCGGCTCGGCGATCGTGGGCCTGGCCCAGGGCCGCTTCACGACACGTCTCGAGGGTCGTGGTCGGGTCCTCGGTACCAAGTTCCTCCCCGGTGGGTTCCGCCCCTTCCTCGGCCACTCGGTCTCCCGACTGTCGGGCCGCCGGATCCCGCCGCAGGAAGTGTTCGGTGACGGGTTCCTCCCTCTCGAGAACCAGGTCCTCGCCATGGAGGACGCTGCCGACGCCCTCGCCGAGATCGCGGCCTTCCTCGACTCCCACCGTCCACCCGTCGACCCCAAGACCGACCTCGCTCGGCGCATCACCCAGCACGCCGCCACCGATCGCTCCGTCACCCGCGTAGAGCAGCTCGCCACCGAGTTCGGTCTCACCGTCCGCTCGCTCCAACGCCTTTTCGCCGAGTACGTCGGTATCAGCCCCAAGTGGGTCGTCCAACGCTACCGCCTCCACGAGGCCGCCGAACGTATCGCCCACGACGAGGTCACCGACTGGGCCGCTCTGGCCCTGGACCTGGGCTACGCCGACCAGGCCCACTTCATCCGTGACTTCCGCCGCCTGGTGGGCAAAACCCCGAGCGAATACCGGCGGGGGTTTGTGGAGCCGGGTTAGGCACCCTACGCTGACGCTCCTGATCCCAAGGTGTAGCATGCCAATGAGACCCACCCGCCGGGCCGCCCAGCCTCGCGAAGGTGGGAGAAAGGAGCTGCGGGCATGCTCGACACACGCTTTGGCTCTTGGCCGATCCCGGCTCTCCTCTTCTTGGTTTTGCTCTCCCCGACCGCACTCTTCGCTGCGGGACCTCAAACTCTCCCGGTCACGCTCGAGGCCGAATCGGGCTCGAACCAGCTGGTGTGGAGCGACCCCGCCGGACCGCTGTCGGGCGAAACACCCTGGGTGCTGCGCTCGGATCTGATGGGTCCCGACACCTGGCTGTCGGTCGAGACCAGCGATGGTGGCGAGGGGCGGTGCACGGAGGCGGTGCGGTTTTCGGTGCTGGCGGCGAGCAAGGTGACGTTTCGCGTCGAGCTGACCAGCGACCTCGCTGGCAAGGTCCGCTGGCGGGTGCTCCGCGGCAGGGACCATTCGATCCGCCTCAACCCGTGCCTGCCGCGACCTTCCGACGATCGGCGCGCCTGCACCCGCGGAGGGATACCGCGACCCCTCGTCTCACAGCTCGTCGGTGCGTTCGAGGCCCGCTTCGAAGGCAGCCAGGACTTCGTCCCCGTGACCCGCATCCGATTCGAGAGGTCCCCTGCCTGCGGCCATTCGACGACCGAGTAGCGGCGACCGAGTAGGTCCGCGGCTACTCCGGGAGCCGGCTCGGCGGTCCTGCGGGTGGCGGGACGTCGGCGGAGGCACCGGTCCAGAAGAGCGATGAACCCAAAGGCCGGGGAACGTCGGCGACGGTCAGGTGACGCGGGTTGGCGTCGAGATCGGTGAAGAACAAGGTGCCGTGGGCGTAGGTGGCGCCACAGTGGCGGCAGCGTAGGCCGACGTCCTCGATCTTCGAGCCAAGGGAGTTTCGCCACAACAACAGCGCCACCATCGCCACCAGCCCAACGCCAAAGGCAAGCCACGCAGGCACGAGGTCGCTGGCCAACGACTCGACCGTCAGGATCGCCACCAGCCACAGCACCCCGACCCCGACGAAATGCCAGGCGAGCAGGACTCCGGGGCGGTCGCGCTCGAACCAGTAGACGCGCACCAGCACGCTGACGGTGATGCCGAGGGCGAGGAAGAGCAACCATCCGAGGGTTGGAAAGAAACCCAGCCCAATCCAGCCCACCGCCGCCACCAGCGGCGCCAGCAGCAGCACCCATCGCCCCAGCCGCCGGCGCTTCGCCTCGAGCGCGGCGTGGTTCTCGGGCGCCATCCACGGCTCGAGATCAAAGGCACCGCAGCCGTCGCAGTAGACGTAGTGCCGATAGTGGGCATCAGGAGCGACCTCCGGATCGTTGTCCCCGCCTTGGTAGAGATCTCGAACCGTCCCCATGCACTTCTCCCCGAGCGGGCTTCACCCGAGCGCACATCCGTCGTGAGTTGATGACCGCGGGAGCATAGCGCAGCGCCCCCTCACTTCTCGTTCCCACGGTCCACCGTGGGAACACCACCGGTGCGCCTTGCCTAGATGCCGAGGCCCCGCTCCAGCGGGGCGCGCAGATGCTTCTCGTTCCCACGGTCCACCGTGGGAACACCACGCGGGTGACCTGTGCCTGGAGATCGAGGCCCCGCTCCAGCGGGGCGTACTGGAGCCGAGCTTGCGGGTAGGCCACGCGAGTCCCAGACCTGACCGGTTCGACGCTGGAGCGTCGCAGACTGGTTCCCACG
>JAGQSE010000752.1 GCA_020439725.1 Acidobacteriota bacterium | reverse complement strand
CGAAAGCCTCGAGACCCTCGCCGCTACGAGTGGCGGCGGTCCGAGCGAGGAGGTGGTCGCATGACCCCTCGCGATGGCGGGCTCCTCACCAACACCGGTAGACCGGTTTCGAACCGGAATACCGTCCAGGATCGGCCATGAACCCAGGGATTTCCTTGCCCATCGTCGAGGCGCCTGCGCGAGGTCTTCGGCTCCGCCTCAACCCCTTCCTCCACGTCGGGGAGGACCGGCTCTACAACCCTCTCACCGACCTCACCCTCGTGGTGGATGCCCCCCACTACGCTTCGCTGCGTGCGCTGCAGGACGCCGAAAAGGGCCTCGAAGAGCTCCCGTCGGAGGTCACGGACGCGCTCGCCAGAGACGGCTGGCTGGTCCCCGCCGACGAGGACGTCAGCCAGCGCTATCGCCTCAAGTATGTGTCGCTCGAGGCCCACACGGTGTGCAACCAGGCCTGCTACTTCTGCCCGGTCTCGCTCGACCCGCGTGAGGATCACTTCATGCCGACCGAGACCTACGAGCGGATCATCGGGCAGATCGCCGAGCTCGGAGAGCCGATCGAGGCGGTCTTCATGATCAGCTACAACGAGCCGACCCTCGACAAGCGCTTCGTCGACCAGGTCCGCTGCATCAAGGAGGCGGGTCTGCCTCCTGCCACGCTGACCAACGGCAGCGGTCTCACGCCGCAGCGCGTGGACCAGCTCGTCGAGCTCGGCGGCCTGCGATACCTGTCGATCAACCTGTCGACCATCGACCGCGAGCGCTATGGCAAGGAACGAGGTGCCGACCATCTCAAGACGGTGCTCCGGAACCTCGACTACGCGGCCGACAAGCCCGTGGGCGAGCGGATGGAGATCGTCGTCCTCGGCACCGGCGACGTAAAGCACCAGCGGGACTTCGAGGCCATCAGCGAGCGCTTCGAGGACACCCGCTTCCTGATCAGCCAGTGGATCGTCAACGACCGCGCCGGTTACCTACAGCTGGGGTTGACCGCCCGCGACCGCGACAAGTCGCTGTGCGGCTGCGACCACATGGGCTCGCGTCCACTCCAGCACCTGCACATCACTCCGCGGGCCGAGTGCATCTTGTGCTGCCAGGACTACAGCGAGACCACGGTAGTGGGGGACCTCAACCGCAGCACGGTGCGCGAGGTGCTGGAAGGACCCGAGATGGCGCGGGCCCGGCGCCAGGTCTATGGTCTCGAGGAGGCGCCGGCCAACTTCATCTGCAACAACTGCAAGTTCGCCCTGCGGCGCCACAACCCGCGCTGAGCCAGCCTTGGACGACGTCCTCGAGGTCTGCTACCTGTTGGAGGACACGGCGCTCTTCGGAGGCGTCAAGGTCGTGCTGCGCCAAGCCAACCTGCTGGCACGCCGCGGCCACCGGATCACCATCCTGAGCAAGGCGCCGGCTCCCTCATGGTTCGAGGTCGAAGCGGAGCTACGCCAGGTCTCTCACTTTGGCCCCGGAATGCTGCCGCCCGCGCAGGTGACGGTGGCCACCTACTGGACCACCCTCGAGCCGGCCCTGGCCGCGGCGTCCGGTGAGGTCGTCCACTACTGTCAGGGCTTCGAGGGCTCCTACACGCACAATCGGAGCGACCACGCCGCCATCCGCCAGGCCTACGCGCTTCCCGTGCCGGCCCTGACGGTGGCGCCGCACCTGTCGCAGCTCCTGGCGGAGCGTTTCCAGCGCCCCTCACGAGTGGTACCCCAGCCCCTGGAACCCTTCTGGACGCCGTCTCGCTGGCCGCGGCTGCAGGCGCCGAAGAAACCACGGATCCTCGTCACCTCTCCCTTCGAGATCGACTGGAAGGGGGTCGAGACCTCGCTCAAGGCGGTGCTCGAGCTACGCCGCCTGGGGATCGACGCCGCGTTGGTACGGCTCAGCCAATGGCCCCAGACCGATGCCGAGCGAGAGCTTCTCGAGGCCGACGAGTTCCACACGCACGTACCGCCCCACCAGGCGGCGGAGATCGTTCGCGGTTGCGATCTGCTTCTCGCCGCCTCCTGGGAGCAGGAGGGCTTCGGCCTGCCGGTCCTCGAGGCCATGGCCAGCGGAGTTCCCGTCATCGCCTCGGACATCCCGTGCTTTGCGGACTATGCTGCCACCGCGGCCCGCCTGGTGCCTTTCGACGAGCCCCTGGCCTTCGCTCGTGCGGCCAAGGAGCTCCTCGGCTCCTCGAGCGAATGGCGGCAACGGCGGAAGGCCGGCCTGGAGGTCGCCGCCGGCTACCGCGAGGACCTCGCCAGCGTGGCGGCGGAGAAGGCGATGCGCTGGGTGGCCGAAGGCCGGTGGCGCCGCGAGGCGGAGGCCCTTCGCCGGGTCCGCACCCGGCTCGCCACGCCCGACCTTGGATGATCCGGCGATCATGAAGCTCGCGGTCGTCCTCGTCCACTACCACACCCCCTGGCTCGTGCCGCCGGCAGTGGCGGCCCTCCGCGACGATCTCGAGACCGCCGGGATCGAGCACGAGCTGCTGCTGGTCGACAACGGCAGCGAAGCGGGGGACCGGGAGGTCTTCGAGGCCCTCGGGCTGACGGTCCTCGAGCCGGGCACCAACCGCGGCTATGCCGCCGGGTTCAATCGGGGTGTCGCGGCCTCGGACGCCGAGGTCCTTTCCGTCATGAACCCCGACGTCGAGGTCCGGAGAGGGTGCTTTCCTCGGCTTCTCGAGGCCCTCGAAGCGGGTGCTGCAGCGGCCGGACCGGCGTTCGCCTGGGACTCGCGACACCGCGTCCTGCTGCCACCGGCGGAGCCGCGGACCCGCACCTGGGAGGCCGCGACAGCTTTGGCGTCCCGCGGCGACGGCTGGGCCGCCATGGCGCGGCGCCGCTGGCGCCGGCACGCGCGGCGTCATTGGCAGGCCGATGCTCCGATCCCGAGCTACAGCTTGAGCGGTGCTCTGCTGACCCTCCGGCGCGACGCCTGGGAGCGGGTCGGCCCCTTCGACGACGGGTACCGCCTCTATTTCGAGGAGACCGACTGGCTCGAGCGCCTCCGCCGGGCGCGCCTCGGCTCGGTCTACGTGCCGGCGGCGCACGCCCGCCATCGCTACAACCGAAGCGCCGTCTCGGAGCCCCGGGCCGCCCGCTGGTTCGCGGAGAGCAGCGAGCGCTTTCGGCGCCGCTTCTACGGCGCCTGGTTCAGCTCGCTGCTCGAGAAGATGGTCCGGCCGCCCCAGCCCCAACCACCCCGAGTCGTGGTCCCCGAAGAGCTCATGGCGGCTGACCGACCGCCGGTCCTCGAGCTCGCCCCGGGCGCGACGTGGATCGAGCTCTCTCCGATCGCGACCGGATTTCCCGCGGCGGCAGAAAGGCTCGACCGCCAGGCCGGGCAGGAAGGGGGGCGTTGGTGCGTTCCCGAGGAGATCTGGGGGGACCTCGCCCCCGGCCGCTACTGGGTGCGCTCGGTCGGTCCCCGGGGTCAGGAGCTCGGGCTCGCTTCCTTCGCTCGGCCGGCGTTCCCCGACCGGTGAGCTCCGGGCCTCAGAAGAGGTCGCTGTCGCCCAAGGTGTAAAAGAGGTCGTGGCGAAGCTCGGCGGCGACCCCCTGGCGGGTGAACGGCACGCACATCAGAGACAGATCCTGGGGCTCCGGCAGCGCCTCGAAACCCATGGCGGACCAGCCGGGTCTCAGCCAGCTGGGGCGATCGGGGAGCCAGGCCTCGACAGACTGGGCGCCGGAGCCGACCTCGCCGCCGAGGGCGGAGCGGAGGACCTCGGCGAGGGCTTCGGGGTGAGCCGGATCGACCAGCAGGTCGCCCCAGCGGAGAGTCTCTTCGCGGCGTGCGAACACCCCCCAGGCGATGAGTCGCCGACCGCGGAACGCAGCATGGATCCGGTAGTCGAATCCCGGCCGCTCGAGATAGCGCCACGAAAGGTTCTTCGAACGCCGCTCAGCCAGGAGCCCATAGCTCGGGGCTACCCGATCGAAGAGCTCGTCCCAGCGTTCGTCGAGCTTCTGCACCTCCTCGGTCCGGATCCGGTGCCACGGCCAGCGACGCCGCGGTGCCCGGAGACGATCGAGAGCAGGCCCCGAGAGCCGCCTGAAAGGCACCGGCTCGACCCGTTCGGCGCGCAGAAAAAGGGTCGAGAACTTCTGGATGTTGCCGACGTTGAAGCCGTAGTTGAAGGCAACCCGGCCCGTGCAGCAGCGCGCGTAGAAGTGCCGGCCGGTCCGTGCCAGGAGGCTGGTCGGACCCCGGCCCACGTGACGCACTTCGGGGACGGTCATGGTGTCGCCGATCTGGAACGCCGACAGGACTTCCCCGGAGGCCTTGCGAAATCGCGCCGGGTAGCCGGCATAGTGCGCGACCAGCCTGCCGCCGGAGTCGAAGGCGGCGCTGACGAAGGGCCCCCCCAGCGGGTGGTCGCGGTATTCCCAGCGCCAGTGCTCGAGCGGTCGCCGGTGATGAAAGGAGCCGGCGAAGAGCTCGACGATCTGCGACTCGTCACCAGGCCTATAGGCGCGGA
This sequence comes from Acidobacteriota bacterium, assembly GCA_020439725.1. GTDB lineage: Bacteria > Acidobacteriota > Thermoanaerobaculia > Multivoradales > JAHZIX01 > JAGQSE01. Next base: position 1,044 of record JAGQSE010000752.1, on the reverse strand, counting down.
CGACGTAGGGGTCCCGTCGGGTCACGAGCCAGCGAGACCCACCCTCGAGCTGCTTTTCGAATCGGAGGAGCTGATGGCCCTCGGCGAGGCACGCTTCGATCTCGGGGAGCCGCACGACCCCCGGCTGCGGCAGGACGACGAGGGACCCGTCGACGTCGAGCTGGCCGAGGGCCGCGGCGACGTCTTCGTCGAGCTCGAGCCGGGCAGCCACCGAATAGCCCAGCCCCTCAAGCTCGCCCCCGAGCCTTCGATCCGCCCCGACGAGGAGCAGCCGCGAGGGCGACGGCGGGAGGGCCTGCAAGACCGCTTTCGGCACCGGCGCGACGGTGGAACCGGGAGGGTCTTCGACCAGGTCGCCGTCGGTGGGCGGCGGGGGCTGGGTCATCGGCCTATCTTAGCCCGTGGCCGAAGCGGTGGGGCGGCACGCCCGAGCCCAGGAACCCGGAAGCAAATCATCTCGGCGTCTGAGATAATGCCTCGGCCCCGCTCCGCCTGGGGCTCCCGCCCATGAAGCATCTCCGCCCCGTGACCGCTCGCCGTCGACCGCCCAAAACCCCCTTTGCCGGGACCGATCCTGCGTTCGGGCTCTTGGTGCTGGTGCTCGTCACCCTCGGACCGCTCGCCTGCGGTGGCTCGAAGGAGACGCCGCCCGAGGTGCTCTCGCTCCAGCGGGCCGTGTCCTCGGGGGACTACTCGATCGGAGCGGGAGAGGTGGCCGGTCTCGACTTCTCCGCAGAGCCGCGGTTGAAGATGGTGCAGACGGACTACGAGCGTAGACCGTCGGTGGTGCTGCCACCCGGTACCTGGAGCTGGACCGGTGTAGTGCCCGAGGGGGCCCATCTTCAGGTGGGTGCTTCGCCTACAGGCCCCGCCGACCTTCGGCTGACGGCCACGCTCCATGACGGGACGACCACCGAGGTGCTGGGCGTCGCCCGCTCGGAGGACCCGAAGCGCCCGACCTGGCTCGACCTCGGTGCCGACCTCGCCGAGTACGCCGGGCGCCGGGTGACCCTCGAGGTCGAGGCGAGCCCTGCGGCGCCGGCC
>JAGQSE010000751.1 GCA_020439725.1 Acidobacteriota bacterium | reverse complement strand
TCGGAGATCGCCGCCGAGCACGCCGACCTGGTACTGGCCATCGACGGTGACGAGCTGTCGGTGGAGCACCTCTACCGCCGGCTCAACGACCGCGGCGAGAGCCGGATCCTGCCGCTGGTCATCGATCTCAGGCAGGCGACGCCGGGACTCGGCTGGCGCGGCAAGGAGCGCGCTGCTCTCGAAGACCGGGGCCGCCCCGACCTGGTTCTGTGTCTGGCGCTGATCCACCACCTGTCGATCACCGCGTCGATCCCCATGGCCGAAGTCCTCGACTGGCTTCACGGCCTCGGCGGCGAGCTGGTGATCGAATTTCCGCACCGCGACGATCCGATGGTCGAGCGGTTGCTGCGCCCCAAGGTCGAGCCCCACGCGGAGTACCGGCGCCAGGTCTTCGAGGAGCTCCTCGAACAGCGCTTCGAGCTCCGGAGCCGCCAAACGCTGCCGTCCGGGACACGGACGCTCTACCACGCGGCGCCGCGAGCCTAGGGAAATGCCGCCTCCTTCCTCGGGACTGGGTGAGCTCGGTACTCGTGCCGTCTCCCCGGGCCTCTGGAAGTTCCTCCTCATCCTGACCAGCTTGTACGCGCTGGCCGTGGCGCAACCGATCTTCCAGATGCTCTCGGCATATCCCGAGTTCTTTGTCATCCGGGGGCTCGGCCCCCTTGGCGTCGTCCTCTTCGCCTTCGCCTGTGTGCTCCTGCCTCCGCTCCCGTTCCTCCTGCTACGCCTCGCCGTCCAGAAGCTGGGGTCCGGGTTCCGGATCTGGGTCGAGCGAGTCTTCCTGGCGATTCCCATCGCTCTTTTCGTGCTCTATGCGGTGGGGCGAGAGATGCGCATCCTGATCGCCGGCTGGACCCTCCCCGTCATCGCTCTGGCCGTCGGCCTGGTGGCGATCGAGATCGCTCTTCGGGCCGAGGTCTTGAAGAGCTTCCTGCTTTTCCTGAGCCCGGCCTGCCTCATCCTGCCGGTGCTGTTCCTGGTCGACAACCCGATTCTGCTGCCCCCGGCCGCCGGCGGCGACCGGCTCGCGGCCCTGGGCGCTCGAGAGGAGATCTCCCCCGCCGAGATCCCGGTGATCCTGGTGGTGTTCGACGAGTTTTCCCTCCAGAGCCTGCTCGACGGCAACCAGGACATCGACCGGCACCGGTTCCCGGGATTCTCGAGCCTGGCGGAGATCTCGACCTGGTACCGGGACACCCTGGCAGCGAGCCAGCGGACGATCTCGGCGGTGCCGGCCATCTTGACGGGCAAGTATCCGGAGCCGGATCAGCTGCCAAACGCCGGGAGCCATCCCGACAATCTTTTCTCCGCCATCGGGCCGGGGCGGCTCAGGGTCGCCGGCGAGATCCGCACCCGCCTGTGTCCGGTCGGTTGCACGTCTCCGGTCCCCGAGCTGCTCGAGCAAGGGAACGTGCTTCTTGCCGAGGACCTTGGCATCGCCTACCTGCACCTCGTGACCCCTCAACCCTTCCTCAAGCGGCTGCCGGCCATCGACCGGGACTGGGGAGGGTTCGCAGGGCGGATCCAGCGCGATTCGACCAGCTACCACGGCCGATTCGAGGCGTTCATGAGCACGATCCGGTCCGACAACGGCGCCGCGTTTTATTTCGAGCACTCCCACCTTCCCCATCGTCCCCACGAGTACTCGCCCTCGGGCTTCGACTACCTCGGCTTTGGGCCCGACCCGCAGGAGCTCCGCCAAGAACATCCGACGGCGATGGAGCAGAACTATCGCCGCTACCTGGTTCAGGTCGAGCACGTGGATCGCCTGGTGGCGGAGCTCCTAGCCCACCTCCGGGAAACCGGTACCTTGGACCCAAGCCTCCTGATCGTCACGGCGGACCACGGCCCGCGATACCTCAAAGTCCCGGGTGTCGCCCACGACGGTCGTACTTCGGCCGCGGAGTGGATGCGCGTACCCCTGTTCGTCAAGATGCCTGGGCAGACGTCCGGAGTGATCGATGACCGTCCCGCTAGCTCCGTCGACGTCGCTCCGACGATTCTCGAGGCCCTTGGCATCCTGGATCAGCTCAAGGAGAAGCGAGGCTGGGGCTTCGACGGGCTTCCCCTTTCACAGGTCGGCCCCGACCGGCAGCGGGCCACGTGTTTTGGCGACGAGCGGATCCGGATTCCCCAGAACCTCGAAGCCGACTTCGACGCGGTGCTGAAGTGGAAGCTCGAGACCTTCGGCGACGGCAGCTCGCCGGAGGCCCTCTACCAGCGTGGCTCGCCCAGACCGGACCTGATCGGGGTGCCGAGAGACGAGCTACCGCGAGCAGAATTCGACGGCGAGCTCCTCATCGACGGCAGTGACGACAACACCGACCGCGTCGTCTTCGAGCCGGCGAGCGGCCGGGCCCCGCTCTTGGTCGCCGGAAAGATCCTGCACTCGCGAGACGAGCCGACCGAAGAAGCACCCAACATCGCGATCCTGGTCGACGGAACGACCCGGGCCACCGCGCGGACGTATCCTCTCGTGAACGGGGAGCGGCAATTCGAGGTCCTGCTTCCGGAAGACGCCCTGAGGGTGGGCGAGAATTTCATCGAAGCCCTGCCCGTGCCCTAGAATTCCACCTCACCCGGTACCTCCGCTTCGCGGCCTTTCACTTCTCGGGAGGGAACGACCGCCGCCTGGCGACGGTGCCAGGTCGTGCGAGCACCCGAGACCCGAACTCGAGCAACATGTCCCAACTCGCCACCGAGCTCCCGTCGCCAGCGCCAGCCTCCGGAACCTCGCCCGGGAGGCCGTCCCTCCCGGCCTTCGCTCTCCACCTCGTCACTCTCTACGCCCTCGCCGTAGCTCAGCCCCTCTTCTCGCTCCTGGCCAAGAACCCCGAGTTCTTCGCCGCCCGCGATCTCGGTCGCGGGGCGGTGATCGGGCTGACGCTGGCACTGATCCTTCTGCCACCGCTGCCGGCGGTGCTGGTGGGCGCCGCGGCTCGGCGCCTGGGGTCGACCCGGTTGCAACAGCTCTGCGACGCGCTCCTCGTGGCGGCCCCGACCGCCCTCCTGGTGCTCTACGCTGGTCGGGGATCTACCAGTCCCTTGGCCTCCGGCCCGCTGGCGCTCGCTACCGCCCCGCTGGTCGCCCTGGCCTTCGCATGGCTCTACCAGCGGCGGGCCGAGGTCCGGCTCTTCGTGTCCTATCTCTCGATCGCGGTGCTGGCGGTGCCCGCGGTCTTCCTGTTTGGCGTTTGGCCGCTCGGGGCCCCCGAGGCGCCGGCTCCGGTGGCCCCCGGGCCCGCTGCGGCGAGCGTTCCCCTGATCCCGACGGCCCCGAAGACGATCGTCCTCATCGTCTTCGACGAGATGTCCGGCCAGAGCCTGCTCGACGCCGAGCACCGCATCGACGCCGCCCGCTTCCCGAACCTGGCCGCGCTGGCGGCGACGAGCTCCTGGTACCGCAACGCCACCGCGGCCTCCGACGCCACCGTGACCGCCGTGCCCGCGATCCTCACCGGGCGGAAACCCCGCATCGCCCAGCTCGCCACCCTCGCGTACCACCCCGACAATCTCTTCACGCGTCTCGGCGGTCGCTACCAGGTGATCGCCCGCGAGTACCTCACCCATCTCTGCCCGGGCGACTGCAACGGCCCGAACGAAGCACCACCCCCGGCCGACACCTCCGTATCGTCGCTACGCCTCCTCGCCGAGGATCTGGGCATCGTCTACCTCCACCTCGTCGTGCCACGGCCCTACGACCAGCGTCTACCTCCCGTCGGCAGCGACTGGAGCGGCTTCGCCGGCACGCAGCGCTATGACTATCCGCGAGACTTTCGCTCGTTTCTGGCGACCCTGAAGAGCGGCCCCCCGACGCTCTACGTCCTCCACACTCATCTGCCCCACCAGCCCTACGAATACTTGCCTTCGGGCAAGAGCTATCAGCTGTCCGCCCCGCTCCTCCGCCCGGATCCGCGCGCCTACCGCGGCCAGATCGAGATGGTCTATCGACGCTACCTGCTCCAGCTGGGCCTCGTCGACCGGCTGGTCGGCGAGCTCATCGACCAGCTTCGGTCCGAGAGACTGTTCGATCAGAGCCTGCTGATCGTCACCGCCGACCACGGCCCTCGGTACGTCCGCCGGAGCGCCTTCGCCAAAGGCGGCGACCCCGCCGACGCCTACACTCCCATCTACCTGCGGGGGCCAGGGGACAGCGCCGCCCAGTCCGAGT
>JAGQSE010000750.1 GCA_020439725.1 Acidobacteriota bacterium | reverse complement strand
GTGGCGGTGGCGGTGCGTCGTCGTTGTCCGAGATCCGCAGGGTCGCGGTGCTCGGGGATCCGAGGCTTGCCCCACCCGTGGGTCCGCCCAAGCTCAGGTTGACGACCTCCTGGCTCTCGTCCACCGTGTCGTCGAGGATCGGCACGGTGAAGGTCTTGGTCGAGCTGTCCTGGTCCCCCCAGCTCAAGGTGCCCGAAACGGCGGTGTAGTCCTGGCCGGCGGTGGCCGAGCCGTTGCTCGTCGCGTAGCTCACCGCGACCGCGCCGTCGGCGCCGCCGGTGCGACTGACCGAGATCGTCGCGCTACCGCTGCCCTCCCCCGTCGTGTAGATCGACGAGGAGAAGCGGAAGGCACCGGGCTCCTGGCCCTGGACGACGCTGATCGTTCCGGTCATGCCGAGCCCGACGTGAACCGCGCAGAAGTAGGCGATCTGACCCGGAGTGTTGAAGGTGCGTGTGAAGCTCCAGGCGTTGCCCGACGGGTTGCCGTTGCCGCCTTCGCCGTCACAACCGTTGGCGCACCGGAAGCTGCCATCGTTGGCCTCGACGTTGTGCACCCCACCGGCGTTGGTCCAGGTCACGGAGTCGCCCACCGCGATCGTCAGGTTCGCGGGCTGGAAGGTCAGGCTGCCGGTGGCGGTCACCTGGAAGTTGGCGGCGAGGACTGGTGTCGGCAGCACCAGAACGGAGAGCATCACGAGGATCGGGGCTTTGAGGGTCATCGTTCCTCCAGCACGGCAGGTTCGGGCGAGGCGGTACCGTTCACTCGAGTGGGTACCGGCGAACCGCACCGAGGTTCAACGACAAGCTCGATCGGAGAATCTCCGGCGAGGATTGAACCTTCGCTCGCCGGCGCGGCACGCACTTTCGAAGGGGGTACGCTGCCCGAGCAGCCTTCCTGTCGGAGCGGCAGACGTCGATTCGAAGGGATAGACGGCCCATCGAAGGGTGAGACCATGAGCCAGAGGCCAGGAGCCGATCCCAGAGGCGATCCAAGAGCTGGTGCTGCGGCCACCGACTCGGAATTGCTCGCACGCGTCGGGCACGGGGACCGCGGCGCCTTCGAGAAGCTCTACCACCGCTACTACCGGCGCCTCTACGGCTATCTGATCCGCCAGCTCCTCCCCGCTGACCTGGTCGAAGAGGTGATCAACGACGTGATGTACGTCGTGTGGAAGGACGCCGCCGTGTTCGAGAGCCGCTCCAAGGTGTCGACCTGGATCTTCGGCATCGCCTATCTCAGCGCGCGCAAGCGTCTACGCCGCGACCCCCGGGAGCGCGAGCTGCCCGAGCAGGAGATTCCCCTCGACCGGATCCTCGACCCGGGCCGGGAGATCTGGCGGCACGAGCTCCGGCAGGGCCTGCTGCGCGCCTTCCGCGGGCTGTCGCCGGAGCAGCGAGCGGTGGTCGAGCTGACGTACTTCCAGGACTGTTCGTATCGTGAGATCGCCGAGATCGTCGGCTGCCCGGTCAACACTGTCAAAACGCGGATGTTCCACGCCCGACTGCGGCTCAAGGAGCTGCTCCAGGGCCTGGGGATCCACGCGGGGAGCTGGCAAGACGAAGGAGCCACGGGATGACGCAGAACCCGATCATGAGCCACGACGCGGCGTGGCGAGCCCTGCCGTGGCTCGCCAACGACACCCTCGAAGGAGACGAGCTGTCGGCGGTCCTCGACCACCTCAAGGTCTGCGCCGCCTGCCGGGCCGAGCTGCGCTTCCTGCCTGAGCTGCGCTCCGCCCTCGAAGGCAGCGAGGACGTCCATGGGACCGACGGCGCCCCCGCCGCCTTCGAGCGCCTGATGGCGCGTATCGACACGGAGACGCCCAGGCGGGATCGCGCGACCGCACCGCTCCTCGAGCACCGTCGCTGGCGGCCGCTCCCACGCTGGGGCTGGGCGGCGATCGCGGCGCAGGCGGCGGTCATCGTCCTGCTGGCGCTGCCCTTCCTCCGACCGGTGAGCGTCCCTACGACCCCCGGCGCGCCCCAGGACGGGGAATTCCACACCCTGTCGTCGGCGACTCCTGGAGAGGCTGGCGCCGGTCCGCGGTTGCGCGTGATGTTCGAGGCCACGACCCCCGAGGAGACCCTGCGAGGCGCTCTCCTCGAGGTCGGCGGCAGGATCGTCGGCGGACCGTCCGCGGGGGGTGTCTACACCGTCGAGCTCGCCGCCGACGCCTTGCCCTCGGCAGCGGTCCGAGCGCTTCGCAGCCGACCCGAGGTGGCGCTCGCCGAACCGGTCGTGGTCGACGCGCCAGGAGAACCTTGATCATGGAGCAGGTCCGTGGACGAAGCGGTCTCCGGCGGCGGTGGACCCGGGTCGCAGCGCTCGCACCCGCCGCCTGCCTCGCCTGGTGGACCACGGCCTGTGTCTCGCTCGACGGTGCCGGCAGCCGGGGAGCTGCAGCGACGATGGTTGCCCACCACCCGGCTTCGAGCCAGATCATGGTCACCCTCCGGGCACCGACGCCCCAGGATGCGGCCCAGCGGATCTGGGAGCTCGAGCAGCTCTACCGGGTCCGCCACGTCGCCGCCTGGGAGATGAGCACCCTGGGCGTGCATTGCGTGCTCTTCCAGTCGGAGGGTCACCCGGTGTCCTGGGCGCTTCGCCTGCTCGGCCAGGACAAACGGGTCGAGGTCGCGCAGGAGGTGCACTGGTTCCAGACGCTGGCCTCCACGGCACGGTCGGCGGTGGATCCGTACCGCCACCTGCAAACCAACGCCGACGCCCTCCACCTCGACGAGGCCCAGACTCGAGCCAAGGGCACCGGAATCACCGTCGCGGTCATCGACACCGGAGTCGACGTCACCCACCCCGACCTCGCCGAGCGGATCGTCTCGGCCCGCAACTTCGTCGACCAGGAAGACTCGCGCTTCACCCAGGACGTCCACGGCACCGCGGTGTCGGGCGTCATCGCTGCGTCGGGGAACAACGGGCTGGGTATCCTCGGCGTCGCCCCGGAGGCCAAGATCCTCGCGCTCAAGGCCTGCTGGCCCCTCGCCCGGCGCTCGCAACAGGCGGTGTGCAACAGCTACACCCTGGCGCTGGCTCTCGACTTCGCGATCCTCCACGGTGCGCGGATCATCAACCTGAGCCTGGCGGGACCCCGAGACCCGATCCTCGAGCAGCTCGTGGACACCGGCATCGAGCGGGGCATCGCCGTCGTCGCCGCGGTCGACGACACGCTCGGCGAGCCGTTCCCGGCGTCGCTGCCCTCAGTGGTCGCGGTGCGGGCGCTCGAGGACGGCGATCCGATCCCCCCACAGGTCGCGCTCCCCCCGAGCCTGGCGGCACCCGGTCGCGAGATCCTCTCCACCGTTCCGGGTGGCACCTACGATTTCTTCGACGGCTCCTCGTTCGCCGCAGCCCAGGTCTCCGGTGTCGCCGCGCTGGTCCTCGAGCTCCGGCCCGAGCTCAAGCCCGCCGAGCTCCGCCAGCTCCTCTTCGACACCGCCGGTGACAACCCAGGTCAAGGTGTCGTCGACGCCGCCGCTGCGGTCGAGCGGGCGGGCGAGGACCGACCGACAAAGCTTCACTAGACCGCCAAGCGCAGCGTAAGCCCCCATTCCAGGCGGCGTCACCCTTGGCGCGGGCGTTCGAGGCCTGCGTCAAGGCGCATCCGAAGACCCTGCGCTCAAGCTAAGATGAAGACGCGTCACAACATGCCTTCTGAGTCCATAGAGGGCTCCCGTGGAACCGAAAAAGCAGCGAGCCCAGGTAGCCGGCCTCCGGCGACACAGTCCTCCGGCTCGTTCCTCTGAAGCACCTTCACGCCTCGGCTGCGCGGGACGGGTGCTGGGGACAGGTCGTCCACCCAGCCGGCCCCAGGACGCCTGGCTAGGGCGATTGGACTAAACTTCACCCCTACCTAGTTCGCAGGACTTTAGAGACTCGTCGAAGGCGTCTGGTCCCGACCGTCAGGAACCGCATCGACAGAGAGTCGTTGTCTGCGAGGAGACCTGCCTCGATGAAAGAGCTCGAACGCGCGACGGTGCTGCGTGCTGGACCGATCCTCGCCACGTGGATTTTCTTCTTCTCGATTCCCTTCATCAAGGGCGACCTGAGCCGCGTTTTCCTGGCACCGGTGGTCCTGCCGTTTCTCGGGGCGGGTCTGATCTTCTCGGTGCTGCTGTACGGCACTCGACTGCGCAGCGGGTCGGTAATCGACGGCAAGCGGCTCGCGGTCGCCTGCCAGATCTCGATATTCCTCTTGCACTATGTGCTCCAGCAGTATGCGACGTTCGAGCCGTGGCTCGAATATCTCTTGCTGGCGATGTACTTGATCTACGCCCTGCGCGTCAGCCTTCGCTTTTCGGAGGTCAACGCCTTTTCGGGACCGGCACTGCTCGCCGCCGGTCTCGACCACACCATGGGCGGCCCCACCTCGCTGCTCTACGCCTTTCCCGTTTTCATTCTCCTCCTGACCTTGTATCTGGGTGTCAAGGACCGGCGGATCCGCAACCTGGTGACCCCGACCTTGGGCGCCTTCTTCATGATCCTCGGCTCGAACGTCCCTCTAGG
>JAGQSE010000749.1 GCA_020439725.1 Acidobacteriota bacterium | reverse complement strand
CGGCGACTACGACGTCGACGGGGTCACCGCCACCGCCCTCTTTACCGCGGTCTTCAAGGCCTGCGGCCTCGCCGTCGACGCGATCCTGCCGCACCGCATGGAGGAGGGGTACGGCTTCCAGCCGGTCCATGCCGAACGTGCCGCCGAGGCGGGCTGCCGGGTGGTGGTCACCGCCGATTGCGGCACCACCGCCACCGCCGCCGTCGCGGCGGCGCGCGACCGGAGCCTCGACGTCATCGTCACCGACCACCACATCCCGGGGCCCGAGCTGCCGGCGGGCACGGTCCAGGTCAACCCCAAGCAGGACGACTGCCCGTATCCCTTCAAGGAGCTTTCCGGCGCCGGTCTCGCCTTCAAGCTGGCTCTCGCCGTCGCCGACCGGTGCGGCAAGCCCGTCGAGCTGGCGAAGCTGCTCCGCATCGCCTGTCTCGGGACCATCGCCGACTTGGTGCCGCTGGTCGGAGAGAACCGCACCATCGCCGCCCTCGGGCTCGAGGCGCTGAGCGCGACACAGTCGGTGGGGCTGCGGGCGCTGATCCGCCAGTCGGGTCTCAAGAAGGCGGCGGTCACCGCCGTCGACGTGGGCTTCCGTCTCGGGCCCCGGATCAACGCCGCCGGCCGGATGGACAGCGCCGAAAGCGCCTTGGAGCTTCTCCTGTGCCGTGACGCCGTCCGCGCCGAGAGCCTGGCGCGGCGTCTCGACGCCTGGAACCGCCAGCGCCAGGAAGCCGAGCAGCGGGCGGTGGAGGAGGCGCGGGCGATGATCGAAGCGCTGCCCGAGCTGCCCCGGGTCCTGGTAGCCTGGAGCCCCGACTGGCATCGCGGTGTGGTCGGCATCGCCGCGGGCCGCCTGGCCCGCGATCTCCATCGGCCGGCGCTCCTTCTCGCCGTCGACGGCGATTCCGCCGTCGGCTCGGGGCGCAGCATCCACGGCTTCCACCTGCACGAATTCCTGTTGCCCTGGCGCCCGCGGATGGAGCGCTTCGGTGGCCATGCCCAGGCGGTCGGGCTGACCGTGCCGGTCGACGCGCTCGAAGACTTGCGGGGGGAGTGGCAAGAAGCCGCCGCCACCCTCGACGAGGGGCTCTTCGAGCGCCGGCACCGCTACGAGCTCGAGGTGGCTCCCGGCGAGGCGGGGGAGAGGCTGCTCGCCGAGCTCGCCGCCCTCGAGCCTCACGGCCAGGACAACCAGCGGCCGCTGCTCCGCGTCGGCCCGCTGCGGTTGGCGGCGCCGCCACGGCATTTCGGACGCGGCCATCTGTGGGCGCCGGCGTTGGGAGACGACGGCGGCGAGGTGCGGCTCCTCGGCTGGTCCTGGCAATCGCGGGTGAGCGACCTGGCCGGGCGCTTCGAGGTCCTGGCGTATCTCGAACGCGACGACTACCGTGGCGGCACGACGCTGCGGCTGGTCGACGCGCGGCCCGCCGGCAGCGCCGCGACCACCCCCTGAACCCCGTTTTCCGGTAGTCTCAGCCCTCGAAAATGCCTGCTCCTCGCGCCAAGATCCCGCTCTTCATCCGCCTCCGCAAGGCCCTCCTGGTCCTTGCCGTGGTGTTCATCGTGGCTCTTTTCGGTCTCTACCGCCTGGGCCGCCAGGGGCTCACCCAGCCCGAGGTGGCCGAGCCCGAGACGCTCGAGCCCGGCGAGGCCGAGACCACCACGCGCTCGAAGGGCTTCGACTACACCCAGTACCAGGACGAGCGCCGCGTCTTCCGGGTGCGGGGTGCGACCTACCGCGCCGACAAGGAAGGCCTGGCCCATCTCGAGGACGTCAACATCGAGCTCTTCCGCGCCGATGGCGAGAGCTACCAGGCGATCAGCCAGCGGGCCACCTACGACCAGGCGGCGAGCTCGGCGGTCCTAGAGGGGAGTGTCCAGCTGGCGGGTCCCGACGACCTCAAGCTGTGGACCGAGAAGCTCAGCGTCGGCGAGGAGGGGGATCGGGTCTCGAGCTCGGTGCCGGTGCGCTTCGAGTACCAGGATGCCCTGGTGGGCGACGCCGAGCGGATGCGCGTCGAGATCCCGGCCGAGCTCTTCCTGCTCCAAGGCAACCTGTCGATCCGCACCAAGCCGGGCAGCCCGACCCCCATGGAGCTCCGCGCCGACCGGGGTTTCCTCGAGCAGCAGGAGCGGATGCTCCGCGCCGAGGGCGACGTCCGCCTGGACCACGGCGCCGACTGGCTCCAGTGCACCCGGCTCAGCCTTTACCTGGCCGAGGACGCCGACGTCCTGCGCTTCGTCCGCGCCAAGTGGGCGGTCGAGGGCGAGGTGGCGGGCGCCGGCGGCGAAGGTCCGCGGACGCCGGTGGCCTTCACCGCCAGCGGGTTGTCGGGGCTGTTCTCCTCCGACGGCAAACAGCTGACCCGTCTCGAGCTCGAAGGCGGAGCGGGCCAGCCGGCGGACCTCCGCACCCGGGACCTCGCCACCGGCCATCTGCGGCGGGTGACCGCCAACTTCCTCAACGCCGACCTGGGAGGCGGAGGGGTCGAGGGGGCCCAGGCCTCGGGGCAGGTCCGGATCGCCGAGTACGCCGGTGCCGAGCCCACCGGCGAGCTGGTGCGCGAAGGCCGGGCCGAGCGCGCCAAGGCGACGCTCGGTGCCAGCGGCTCGCTCAGCCAGGTCGATCTCGACGGCGCCGTCGACTTCCGCGAGGCGGCGGTGCGGATCACCAGCAACCAGGCACAGCTCGATCTCGACGCCGGCAAGGCGGACTTCGTCGGCGGTCCGGTTCAGGTGGTGGGGGATCGCGGCGAGCTCAAGGCGCCGCG
>JAGQSE010000748.1 GCA_020439725.1 Acidobacteriota bacterium | reverse complement strand
TCGTCGACACCACCGTGCCGGTGACCCGCGCGATCTTCACGGAGCGACCTCTGCCGAACGGACCTTGGGGGACGGATCGAGATCGGAGACTTGGTCGACGATGCCGACGATGGCGTGGTCGACGGGCACGAAGGTCTCGGGCAAGGCGACNNGCGGCCTCGCGGCTGGCGACGAAGTACACCAGCTCGCCGGGACCCGCCATGGCCACCCCGTCGGCGGCGACGAGGGGCTCGCCGGTGGGGCGCTGGCGACGGTCCAAGGGCTGGACGATGAGCAGCTTGATGCCGTCGAGACCCGGCGAACGGACGCTCGCGACGACGGTTCCGATGACGCGGGCGAGCTGCACCGCTTACCCCTCCACCGCCGGCAAGCGCAGGGCCAGCTCGCCCGGAGCAGCAAGGTTCTCGATCATCCGCTCATCCACCTGGGGCACCACAACCCGCGCAACGATCCGCGCCGAGTCGCCGATGCGCTCCTCGCCGATCTCCATCGCCGCCTCGACGTCGTGGAGCGTGCCGGTGACCAGGGCGTAGCCCTTGCCGCCGAGGCCGTCCGCCATCGCCAGCTTGGTGAGCACCACTTCGGCTCCCTTGAGCGCCGCGTCGGCAAACTCGAGGATCGCCGGAACGGTGGCGGTCTCCATCACGCCGAGGGCCTCGCCGAGACGCTCCCGGCGGCCTCCGTAGAGGGCGCGGACCACCTCCCCATGGACTGCCGGCAGGAAGACCAGGTCGTCGACCGGACCCCACTCGCGCGCGGCGGAGATGGCCTCCTCGACCTCGGCGACCTCACCGGTGACCAGGACCAAGTACTTCCCCGGATGGACGGTGCCCGCGTGGAGCGCCGCCAGCGGCGTGCGCTTGGCCATCCCGTCGGCGGCTCGAATACCGCAGGCGATGGAGGCGAACTCGAGCAGCGCGAGGGCCGGTTCCATGGGATCAAAGACCCTGCAGGTGGCCGGCGACGGTGACGCGGCGAATCCGGCTGAAGGTCCGCGGCGTTGTCAGGCCCTCGCCGGTGGGGCTGGCGATGGAGAACGAGGTGAAGCCCTCGCCGCCGGCGCCGAGCCCCGCGAGGGTCGGTCCGTTGGCGACGAAGATCGAGACGTTGAGCGCCCGCGACATGCGCGTGATGGCGTCGAGATCCGTCGAGAAGATCGACGCCGTGTGGCCAAAGCCGTGCTCGGCCCGCACCGCCAGGTCGATGGCCTCGTCGGCCGTACGGACGCGCACCACCGGTAGCACCGGCATCAGCTGCTCGGTCCACACCAGGCTGTGCTCGGCGGGAACGTCGGCCACCAGCAAACGGATTTCTTCGCCCCGCGGGGTCCCGATCTGACCGAGGATTTCGCCGGCGTTCTTGCCGATCCACCGTGGATCGATCTTGCCCGGTTTGCCGGCGGGCCCCAGCTGCCGGAAGATGACGCGCTCGAGCCGCTTGAGCTCGTGCTCCTGGAGCAGGTAGGCGCCGTTCTTCTCCATCTCGCGGAGCAGACGATCGGTGATCGAGGCGACGGCGAAGACTTCTTTCTCGTCGGTGCAGATGACGTTGT
>JAGQSE010000747.1 GCA_020439725.1 Acidobacteriota bacterium | reverse complement strand
GGGATCAAGCGCGGCATCCTCGAGCTGGCAGACATCCTCGCCGTGACCAAGGCCGACGGTGCCAATCGCCAGCCAGCGGACCGCGCTCGGGCCGAGCTCGAGGCGGCACTCCGGTTGCTGCGGCCCGCATCGGAGCATTGGCGGCCGCGGGTGATCACGGTCAGTGCACGGGACCGTCGTGGTGTCGCAGAGCTTTGGGCGCTGGTCGAGGAGCACCGCCAGACCCTCGAAGCCGCCGGCGAGCTTGCGGAGCGTCGCCGTCGCCAGCAGCTGCGCTGGATGTGGAACACGGTGGAAGACGAGCTCCTTTTGCGGCTCCGCCGTCACCCCCGCGTCGCCGCCGAGCTGCCCGCGCTCGAAGCCTCCGTGGCGGCGGGGGAGCAGACCCCGACCCTCGCCGCCGAGCGGCTCCTCGAGCTCTTCCTCGACCCGTCCTCTCGTAACTGACCTCCAGCCCGGGTGGGGCCCTCGTTCGCGCGCTCTGCCGTCTCCGGACCCACCCGGAGTTGGGCACCGATTACCTCGCTCCAGCCAGCGAGATCGCTCCCCCTCGAGGTTCCCGCCCTTGGGCTAGCCCATGGAATAGGTCTGTGTCCGGCGTCTGCGGCGGGGCCTGTGGAAAGGCGCTGTGGAAAAGTTTGTACTCCAAAGTTGCACGGCCTGGGGCATGTGGAGAACTTTGGATCCAATTTGGATAGACTGCGCGGCCAGGGGGCTTGTGGAAATCCTGTGGGAGGGCGGCGCTTTGCCGCGATGCGGCGTCAGCCACGATGGCGAATGCCTTGGTCGGCGCGCCGACAGTGAGAGAGGGACGGTTCGAAGTGGCGAAGAAGGCACGGTCCAGGGCCTATCCGGCGATCACGCTCCGCGCGGCGGCGGAGGCGGTGGAGCATCTGAGGAGCGAGCTCGGGACGGGGGCCTGGGACCGGCAACCATTGGCCGAAGCGCTCGGCTACCGCAACGCCGCCGGGGGTCCCGGGGCGAGGAAGATCGCCGCGCTCACCCAGTTCGGGCTGCTCCGAAGGCGGCACGGCCGCTACAGCTTCACCGAGCTCGGCGAGACGCTGGCGCTCTACCGCGATGGCCGCGAGCTCGACACGGCGCTCGAGGAGGCGCTCCGCCAGCCGCCGCTCTTCGCGGCTCTGTGGCAGCGCTACGAGCCCGAGGGGCGGTTACCGGGTCGGCTCGAGCACGCGCTGGTGCGCGATCACGGCATCACCCCGCGGGCGAGCGCTCGCGCCGCGGAGGTCTTCCTGCTGTCGGCGCAATACGCCGGGGTGGTCGATCTCGACGGGCGCTTCCTGGGCAAGACCAGCGACGGGCACCGCCCTGGAGGACCCGAGAGGCCGGGAGCCGAGGCGGCGGTGCTGGGAACCCTGCCGAAGGCCGAGGGTCCGGGTCCGGAGAGCGGCTCGTCCGGGGCGGGACTGGCCGGGCGGGCGGGGGCCGGCGAGCAACGGTTCGAGATCGCCTTGGGGGGTGGCCGTCGGGCGGTCTTGGTTCTGCCGGCGGTACCGACGGCGCGGGACCTGGCGCTGCTCAAGAAGCAGCTCGAGCTCCTCGAGCTCCAGGTCGAGCTGGCAGGCTCGGACCCGGGCTGAACGAGGCTCAGCCTTCGAGGGCCAGGTGGAGGAGAGCGTCGCCTTGGTGGACCAGCGGGTTGTTGGTGAAGCCGATGACCAGGCCGGAGCTCGGCGCCCTCACGGTGCGCCGCTTCGACGAGAACGGATCCCCGATGTGGCCCAGGACCTGGTTGCGCTGGACGTGCTCGCCGAGATCCACGTCGAGATAGAAGATGCCGCTCTGGTTGGCCCGCAGCCAGCGGGTCCGTGACGTCTCAAAGGGAGGTGGCAGCTCCACCGAGTGCTCACCACGGGGCCACATGCCGAGCGCCGTGAGCACCCGCAGGACGCCCCGGACCCCGATGTCGATGGCGCGGCGGTTGAAGCGCAGCGGCTCGCCGGCCTCGTAGACGATCACCGGCAGACCGCGGCGGAGCGCCGCACTGCGCAGCGAGCCCCGGACCCCGGGGGCATCGTAGAGCAGCGGCGCGCCAAAGGCGTCGGCGAGCTCGCGCACCCCGGGGAATCGCAGGTTGCCACGGATCTGGGGCAGGTTGGTGCGGTGCAACGAGCCGGTGTGCAGGTCGACGCCGTGGTTGCACTGGGCGATGATCTCGCTCATCACCAGGTGTGCCAGACGCCCGGCCAGCGAGCCCCTTGG
>JAGQSE010000746.1 GCA_020439725.1 Acidobacteriota bacterium | reverse complement strand
GCGTCCCGCCAGCGGCCGTCGCGATCGATGCCCAGCGGCACCACCTCGTGCCCCGCCTCGGCGAGCGCCGCCGCGACGGTGCGCGCCGAAACCACCGAGACGCGATGCTCGGCGCTACGACCTCCGAAGACCACTCCGACTCGTGTCATGGGCCGTCCTCCCTCGGGCTATGCCGGGCGAGTCTATGGCAGCCATCGGGGCGCCGAAAGGGCCCTCGTGGGGCATCACGAGGGCGGCGCCGGCATTCGGGCCGTGGGTGCTCAGGGCCGGCCGAGATCGACCACCCAGGCTTCGAGCACCTCGGGGACCGCGCGCTTGAGCGCTTCGACCGTGCTGGCGTCGGCAGCCTTGTCGAGGCGCAGCGCGGCGACGGCGTCATCCTTGCCGGGTTCGCGGGCCAAGTGGATGTCGGCGATGTTGATGCCGGCCTGGCCGAGGAAGGTGCCGAGACGCCCGACGACACCGGGGACGTCCTTGTTGCGCAGGAACATCAACCGGTCCTCGGGCCGGAACTCGAGGCGGAAACCGCGGAAGCTGACGACGCGGACGTCGCGCTCGCCAAACACGGTGCCGGCGGCCTCGACCTCACCCTCGAGGCCGTCGACCCGAACGCGCAGGAGCTGCGAGTACTCGCTGGCACCCTGACGGGTCGAGAGCTCGAGATCGATGCCGCGCCGGGTCGCCTGGTGCTCGGCATTGACGTAGTTGACACCATCGGCCATGGACGGCGTCAGCGCCCCCTTGAGCGCCGCCACCCCGATGGGATGACGCAGCGACTCCTCGATGCCCCAGAGCTCGACCTTGACCCGCTGGACCCGACCGTCGACCAGCCCCGAGGTGAGCTTGCCGAGCTGCTCGGCGAGCCCCAAGAGCAGCTCGCCACGCGGTCCGGCGGAACGGAAGGGCAGGTTGACCGCGGTGATCGCCAGCGAGCCCTCGAGGGCCTTGATCACCATCTCGGCGGTGTCGTGGGCGATGCGCAGCTGCGCCTCGCGGGTCTGCGCCCCGATGTGCGGCGTGGCGACGACCTTGGGGTGCTTGGCCAGGGCGAAGTCGGTGACCGGCTCCTCGGCGTACACGTCGAGGCCGGCGCCACCGAGGTGCCCCGACTCGAGGAGCTCGAGGAGCGCCGCCTCGTCGAGCACTCCACCGCGGCCGCAGTTGATCAACAGGGCGCCGGGCTTCATCGCGGCCAGACGCTGCCGGTTCAAGAGGTTCCGGGTCTGCTCGGTGAGCGGGGTGTGGAGAGTGACCATGTCCGCCCGCGGCAGCAGCTCGTCAAGGGTCACCGGCTCGACCTCCTCGCGCCGCGCCACCGCCGGATCGAGGAAGGGATCGTAGGCCAGGACCTTCATCTCGAAGCCCCGTGCACGGTGTGCGACCCGCTGGCCGATGCGGCCGAAACCGATGATTCCGAGGGTCTTGCCCTGGAGCTCGGTGCCGACGAAGGTCTTGCGGTCCCAGGTACCGCTCTTCATCGAGGCGTCCGCCGGCGGTACACGCCGGGCCAAGGCCAGGAGCAGCGCGAAGGTGTGCTCGGTGGCGGACATCATGTTGGCGGTGGGTGCGTTGACCACCAGGATGCCGCGTTCGGTGGCCGCCTTGACGTCGACGTTGTCGACACCGATGCCCGCACGGCCGACGACCCGCAAGCGCTTGCCCGCGGCCAGCACCTCGGCGGTGACCTTGGTTGCGCTACGGACGACCAGTGCGTCGTAGTCGGGAAGCATCTCGAGCAGCCGGGGCTTCTCGTCAGCGGTCATCTGGTGCACCCGGGCACCGGAGGCTCGCAGGATTTCGACCCCGGAAGAGTCGAGAGGATCGGCAATGAGAATCGAGTACATGGTCTTCCTCGGAAGTCTGCCGGCCATCGCCGGCGGGATCGTCGTCGGGTATTTCCGGTGGCGCCTCGCGGGCCGTCAGGCGGCCTCCGCGAGGAGCTCGTCCATGGTCGCGAAGAGCGCCTCGAGGTCGTCGAGGGCGACGTCGCCCATGTGACCGATACGGAAGGTGTCCCCCTTCCACTGGCCATAGCCCGAAGCGACGGTGAACCCGTGTTCCGCCAGGCGGCGCACCCAGGCGCGGGCCGGGAGCACCGCCGGCGGCCGCAGGCAGGTGACGGTGAGGGAACGGGCGCCGGGCTCGGCGGCGCAGGTGAAGCCGTGGGCCTCTGCCCACTCGAGGGTACGACGCTGGAG